>JAJISE010000006.1 GCA_022848865.1 Candidatus Thermoplasmatota archaeon
CCTCGCCTTTCTCGCATTCGTGAAGACGGTGAACATCATAGTCAAGAAGACCTAGGTCTCTCGGCGGCGGTTCATCAATGCAATATGGATCGGCAGGGCTCCAGCGACCTGTGTGTCAGAGCGCACCGAGGGCCTTTCTCATGTAGTGGTGTGACGTTGTTGCATATTTCCACCGTATACCACTTATCTATTCGATATGTTGCATCGGCTATTCCTAATCGTGGGATAACTTTCGTTATCGGAGATGATAATATGACGATAAGGATTAATACCCCCGGACCAGAAGGGGGAGAGTCATGGCGAAGAAGGGTCTCGGGTTCTGGAATATGCCATCTTCACGAGAACATAAGAAAGAAACAAGGACCCCTCGCAGGACTGGAGGGGAAGTCCACGCCCTAAGCGCTCTTTCTCACAATGGATACATGAATGCTGGACGAAATGGCCTGACCAATGGGAGGACAAACGGCCAGGTGAATGGACATACTAACGGTCGAGTAAACGGGCGAACCAATGGCAGAGTAAACGGTCGAGTGAATGGAATGATCAACGGATCGGTCAACGGCCGAGTGAATGGCAAGGTGAACGGTCGCACGAACGGATTCATAAGAGGAACGATATCCAACGGCAAGGGCCTCCAGAAGAAGGGAGCCATACGGAGGTACTCCACCATCATCGTCTCTCTTGTGATTCTGTTCGCCACGATCACGGTGCTGATTCCGGAATCCCCACCAGGCCCGGCGACCTCGATCAAGATAGATGGCAAGTTCTCAGACTGGAGCGGGGTTCCTACATATACCCAGGGATCCTCGACATCGGATCCAGACGTCGACATCAGCGAGTTCGCCCTCAAGAGTGAGAATGGCTTCATCTCCTTCTATGCTAGTGCAAGGGGAACGATCTTCGAAGACCCCGAGGGTTTGGACTCTGTCTACATCTTCATCGACATGGACGGGGACCCGCAAACTGGCTACCAGGCCCAGGACATTGGTGCCGAGAGACTGGTCCAGATTGCAGGATCAGAAGGCTCGGTAAGCTACACCAGAGTTGCCACGTTTCAAGGAACCGACCCGCACAACTGGAGCGCGTGGCGATCCATCGGGAGCTGCGGAGCTGCAGTGGCCGAGAACGGTCTAGAGGTCCAGCTCCACCCAAACCAGATTATGGCGATTTCGACGAACTTCCAGGTTAGAATCACCATGGACAACTACGATGGCGCAGCCTCCTGGTCCCATGTCCCCCTTGGCCCTCGATTCGGGGCACTGCAAGTGGTCCAGACTGGCCTGCTGGGCAGAGGAGTTCTGGAGACATCGACGCCTTACATACTCGAGCTGAGGCTCAGGGCCTTCGGATCGGACGTCGAGGTCGAGGGCCTGAACTTCCACAAGATCGGGAACTTCTCCCTGCACCCCATCGATCCCTTCACGGTCCCCGCCGACACGACGGTCAGGAAGTACGTATCGGTCAATTCGCAGACCATTGTGCCAGGGGAATTCGTTGAGGTCTCCCTGGCTTCCGTGGACGCGGACGCTACCGTCACGATACTGGGAAAGGGTCAGAGGACCTATGCCGTGACCAAACCGTCAGAGAAACGCATCGACGGCTTTTTCGGTGATTGGCAAGACGAGATCTTGGTTGACGTTGACGCGCGACTGACGGAGAACCCCAATGTGGACGTGAACGGCTACTCGACGAACCTCTCCAACCAGTACGTATTCGCGTATCTATCCGTCAAGGGTGAAATCCTTGGAGGGCTATTCACTCCTGAGAAGAGGGTGAAGGTCACCCAAGGTGAGCCGGGAGAACCCTCCCCACCCTCGAGAATCCCCAGAGTGGCCGGAGAAGACGTAGCACTCATTTACATTGACACGAATTCCTCGGTCTCGCAAGGATATCCCTTCGGCGGGCTGAGGGCCGACTATCTGGTGAGACTCACCGGAATCGGTGGCAAGATACTCGCGAAGGAACTCTTCGAATGGGACACTGGACGTTGGAAGAACGTCGGTTCCGTGGAGGCTGAAGCCGGCGACCGAGAGTTGGAGGTCTCCGTTTCTGCGGCCCGCCTAGGAGAGCTCAACAGCTCCAGAGTCTTCTTCCAGACCACGGATTGGGCGCGCAACCAGGATGAGGCCTGGAGCAACACCACATGGGCAACGAGGGCGGGATCCAGGAGCATATACGTCATTGAGAGCACGACGTCATCCGTCAGCAGCACGGCCTATTCGCACCAGAGAAAGATCGTGTACGACGGTACATACTTCTGGGCGTTCTACTACGACGGTGACGAGGGGAAGACGATGTACGAGTACAGCTCCTCGGGCGAAGGCTGGTCCAACAGCGCGGTCTCGGCGTTCTCCAGCTCAGGAGTCAACTACGCTTCGGTGTGGCTCGATAGCGGGAACTCCACCATATACATCGTTGGCGACACCTCTGCCAGTGACACGACCGTGATAACGAGGAAAGGAACGATCTCGGGAACGAGTATCTCCTGGGGCAGCGAGTACACGGTCACGGCCTCTGGTAGCGATCTAGGCAGCAAGGTGGCCTTCATCTCGCGAAGCTCAACAGGCTACATCTGGATAGTCTCCTCCTGTCAGGAAACGAACTACAACATCGCGGGAGTCAGGTCCACTAACACGGACGATGTGTCCGCTTGGGACACGAGAACCGTTCTGAGGACCGCCGGCGACGTTTCCAACAACTACGTGTTCCCGCAAATCGCTCCGCTCCTTGGCGGGGACATTTACGCTGTCTGGTATGCCGACGGCAACATAGAGGGAAGAGGCTATGATGCAGGGACTTCCTCCTGGGACTCGAACGAAGCCAGCATTGCCACGACCGCGGGAACCAAGGACAAGATGGGACCCTCCGTCGTTGCGAACTCATCGCAGACTCTTCATCTGATATACTCGGACTCGAGTGGCTACATCCAGTATGTGTACAAGGAGACATCGGGATCCTGGACGGATGGCTCGTCCGATCCAGAGACGAGCAACCAGTTCAATTTCTATCCAACCCTGAGCCTTCTCACGACGAACGACAATCTCTACGCATTCTACGTGAGAGGGAACCAGATATATTGTCAGGTCTGGGATGGCAACTCATGGTCTGAAGTCACTCTGACATCTGACACCAATACGAAAACACACCTCACCTCGACCTACGCCGGTTCAGGCGATGGCGAGCTTCCGTGGATTTGGAGGCAGGAGACGTTAGACTACGAGATCGCCATCGAGAGAATACCGGAGTTTGAGCATCTCATCCTGCCGATAGTGTTGGCTGGACTAGTTCCGTTTGTGAGAAGACGGACTCGGTCCACGAGGACGCAAAGGAAGAGCTCAGAGGCTGCTGACAGCTAGCCTTCTCTGCAATCAAGCCAGCCTCTAGTATGCCTGTGATTCAGGCAAGCGTGGACCCGCATTATGCGCGAATTCTGAGATGAAGAGGAACGATACCCCAAGTGCCTGCAAGACAACTCCCAGCAGAACCGCCAGTTGGTTGATGCTCCCGAATTCGTCGAAGGCCTCACCGACAACTGGTATCTCGAGGATGTCGTGGAGCAGGGAGAACCCGACGAAACCCACAACACCGACGACTATCAGAATCAGTCCTATGTGCCAGTAGAGTCTGCCGGCCCTTCCGTCGTCTGAGATTTCATGGGTCTCGGCTTCGCCTCTGCTGCTGAGTATCGGATCTGTATCAAGTAAGTCCAGTTCCAGGCCTTCGATCTCTCTGAGTATCTCTTCCGCCGAAGGTTCGTGGGCCTCTGTCGTATCGTCAAGGCGAGAGTTGAGCTTCTTGAGTCCCGCAGGGGTGAGCCTGTACATGATCATCGCGAAATCCTTGCGCCCCCTTGAATGGGCCATTCTGGATGGCTCGACTAGGTGTTCCATCATCATCCTTTTCAGAGTCGGGCCCAGTACCGAGCTCTCTATCAGCGTGTTCTCAGAGAGCCGACCAGCGGTCCTCATCCCATCGGCAAGCCCCTCCAGGATCTTGAACTCAATGTCCTCAGGCCTCAACTTTTGCATCTCCATTTTCAGATGTGAAACTACCGCTAAATGCACATCTTGGTTTGGTGGCAAGAAAACGAGATTGGTATCTAATAAACCTTCCTCGCAGTTTATCGCCGTTGATAAACACGCTACATATGTTTTGCTCGGAATCATGGATTTGGTTGTCCAATCTGCACGAAATTGACCGGTATATGAAGCGAGAGCTTACACCTCTCACAATGAGGCCGTGTTCCTTCTCCTCAGTCTCCACCTCCCTCATCAAATCTCACGGTATGTTAGGTATCAGTGTCTCACGAGTCGCATATGCGTATCATCCCTGCAATTTCGCACGGTGTATGATATGTTCTGTTATCTGTGGTGATAACCTGTGAGAAACGGACTTATAGGTCCATTCTCAAGTAAGCACGCTTCTAGAACGGTGGGCTTTGAGACTATGACAAGAGGACCACGTTGGCCAAAGACATGGCGTCGAGGAATCTACCCTGATTGTTCGCGCATCTTGCATCATCACCATTCCAATCTTCGGCCCCCCGATGAGAAGAGAAGAGTGGCCTTGGGCCACGTGGTCTCAATAGTCTCAGGGAAGAGGGGATGTTCCATTGACGCAGAGCCCCCCTTCTGCGGGATCTCCCCGACCTTCTGCCCTCCCGAGAGTGGCGAGACGGAATCTAGGATTCAGGATGAAGTCTGGCCACTCTCACCCGTTTTTTCAGGCGTGGAACATCCGACACGCAAGCAACTTCTTTCTGTACGTGGAGAGAGCGGCCATCATCAATTGGGGTGACATTGCATGGTCAAAGGATCTCCCGAGCTAAGCACGAGGAAGGCCGGCGCGGAAATGAACGCCTCTGAGGACTCACCCAGTAGGGAAGGCCCAACAAGACAACTGGGAACGAGAGTGGGAATCCTCAATGGGGAGAATGTCTTCGAGGCGATTGACCGGGACGCAAGGCGTGCAGAGCAGAAATCGTCGCGTGCGAATGACAAGGCCCTCGTACTCGGGATTGCCTTTTACGGCCTCGCAATCGTGTCTCTTGTGCTACTCGATGGTAAGCATATCCTCGCTTTCTTCTTCGCAGCCATGGGCATATTCCTAACCGCACTAGGCGACTTCCTTAGAAGGAGGACCTCGGTCAGGCGCTAGGCGAGAGCGGTATTCCGAGATGATCGAACTCGTCCTGAACCCTGGTGGGCGATTGTCCCAGGAGCTATCCATTCCGAGGCCCCGTTGCCAGGAGTTGTCTGACAAGCGGGCCATAGTCGTGGTCCTTCACCACAGATGAGTGGTCAAGAGAGAAGAGGAGTCTCTTCGGCGTATCCCAGAAGTACTCGTGCTCCTTGTAGGCTTCAGAGAGGTCGTGGAGCCTCCGCTTATAGTCCTCGAAATCCCTGAAGGCGCTGACCGCCACTATCTTCCTAGAGGCGTATACACAGAAGAAGGCGGGTCCGAGAAGTTTCATGATTCTTGCAAGATTGTATTTCAGTGTTGCCGAGGACCTTGGGTGGAACCTGGCACTCGTAACAACGACTAGCCGGATGCCAATCCTTGACAAGTCTGGTGTGTAAATCCTTTCCAGAATCCTCTCGTCCCGAAACCTCCTCCTTGCCCTCCCCACGGTCATGCGAGAGATATCCAATCTCTTGGAATGCTCCGTGTCGTTGGCCTCAGGTTTTTCGACGAGACCGGAGAGCACGAGAGACTCCTTCCTCCCCAACTTGAGAGATTTCGTTCGAAAGATGGTCTTCCTGACCTCCTCCCCTTCCTTACCTTCGAAGAGGACGTCAAGGAGTGGGGTGAAATCGAAATATCGATAGACCTCGGACGTTCCCAAAGGGAACGCCATTACTTGCATGGGCTCCTCGATGAATCCTTGGGTCTGATACCTCTCCTCGATGGAATGTATATTGCGCATAGCCTGCGTGTAGCTCGGAGAGATCTGAATCATGAAATCCTGGCCTGGTTCCATGAAGGCGTGGACGATCTCATCTCTCTCGAGCACATCCGAGACGCTCGTGAGTCGCTCTTCCAGGCTTGGGTATGAGACAAGAGATCCCAAGGAAACGACCATGACCTCGCATCCAAGTGCGGCGAAGTTCGGGACCTCGACTGACCGCAGGATTCGGTTCTCCACGAGCTTCCGGCGGATCGCGGTGACCGTCGGCGACTTCATGCCAAGTCTCGAAGCGAGATCCTTGTCGGTAGTCAAGGGATAGTGGACGAGTCCATGCATGACCCTCGCATCACTTCTCTTCGGCACCTCATTTGCCATTGAGCATCGGAAGATAGGGGGGCTATTTATCCGTTGCGATACAAATCCCATGGAGATGCAATTGCAGCGATTAGTGTCCCCCTCATGAATCGAACACTGCGGAAAGATGCCGATCATTGGCGGCGCTCGTCAGTGATTGCTCCTCCACGTTCTCGAGCGTTCTGATGGACCCACCGGGACAGAGTGTCCTCCTGACACAAACAGGGAGAGTTCTTTGTCCGTTGACTGTAACTTCTTCGGAAAGCATTAGTCAAGAGACCACTCTCAGCCACTAGTTTGTGCAGAATGCATAATGCGAGGGGGGAACACATAAATATCCGATGAATTATCTACCACCTATTCAGCAACAGAAGGTGTTGTGGCCTTCATCACAGGCCATGGATAAGGGGTGCACACAGATGGATAGAAAGGAGCCAAACCTAGAGAGGGTGAGCCCGAAGGATTCTGTCATGAGGCCGAGCGCTCGCACCAGGAGCATTCTTCTCCTCGTCTCGGACCTTCGGATATACCAGGACTTCGCGGAATGGGTGACGTCATCTGTCGAATCAGAGGACGAATCGATTCTCCACGTGTCGTTCAATGGGGCGATTTCTTTGGCCTCTGGAGAGTCACCGAGAACCTTAGAAGTGCTTAGCATCGCTGATGTCCGGGATTGTGACAACGAGATAGAGATGACAAAGAGGACCCTCGATGCCCTTTCGAGGATGGAGAAATTCGACAAGATCTTCTTCGATCCTCTATCGCCGCTTTCAGAGATGTTCTCGGAGGACTCCGCTCCCGCGTACATGCTGAAGGAACTCGTTCCTTTCCTCGATCATCGAGGCTCACTGGGCTATTTCTGCCTGACATTAGATTCGCACGATAACGTGACGGTCGCCCAGTGCAAGGATTCGACCGATGTGTGCATTCAGGTAGCGCAGCAAGGGGAATCACTGCTCGTCCAGGCGCTAAGTGCAAAGGGAATCTACACGAAGGATTTCTTTCTTCCTCGTGTCTGCAGGAACTGGCCTGCAATCGAAGAGCGTGCGAGATTGTCATCGAGATTCCATCCAACGATGAAGACGGCCGTCGGCATCGACTGAGATTCCAGCCCCCTTCGCAGATCGACGAGGTTGATAGTTTTCTATCGAGGCAGTCGAGGCGTCAGAAGTACATTCTCTCCAGACTCAGCCAGAGAGACTCGGACCTGGTGCCTGTTCCGTTTGACGACTATACTGACACGCTTCGTGTTCGCGTAGTGAAAATCGTAAATGAGCCTCTTCTTCTCAGCATTCGACGGATTGAGGGACAGCCGAAACGACCCAAGCAAGTTCATGAGAATGAGCCTCTTGATCCTGCCGGAACACTCCGCGAGAGGAATCCCCAAGATGGTCGCAATGGTCAGCAACCTCCTGGGGCTCTCATGGGTGAACATCAGGATCCTTGCATCTGTTGTGTCGACTCCCTGGAATCCCTTCGGTGCCGTGGAATAGCTCTCATCGCACTCTGGACGGTGTGCAACAACCATCTGACTCGTCATTGTCTCTTCTCCCTGCGCGACCTATAGTGTTCGACGTGGACGTGATACAAGTAGGTTGTGCCGCTATTCCCATAGGTGATAATACTGAGAAAAACTTTATTCATCAGCTATCCGTTTGACAACAAAATGCTTCAGAAGTCCCAATACCACTCAGAGGCTATCTCTGCAAGGAGAACTTCTGAATCGAGAGGCGCGAAGGTTGACCTTGAATCTGATGGAGAAGTGGGTGCGAATGTCCCCGTTTGACTCTTCAAAGCAGCTCAAGATACGTCTATTCTCGTCTGAGTGGCTTTGCTTCATGTCCCAGCTTCTCGTTGCGATCAGAGAAGCAGTTCCAGAAGATGTCAAGAAGAAGAGCCCCCAGGAATGGCATGAGAGCGAAATCGAGAAGAACCCGAATGACAAGAGCCTCTGGTTTGGCCTGGGCTCGCTACAGGCCAAGATGGGAGAGCACGAGAAGGCTGTTGAAGCTTTCGCGAGAGTCACCTGGCTCGACCCCTTTCATCTGAAGGCCTGGGATGCCAAAGGCAAAGCGCTGATACGATTGAGCCGGTTTCAGGAAGCCCTCGAATGCTATACAAGGGCAACCGAGCTTGACAGCAGAGACGAGAGACTGTGGTTCCAGAAAGGAGAGACCCTCCTGAAGCTCAAGAAGTACAAAGAGGCCCTGATATGCTATGAGAGGGCGATGGAGGTCGACCCGAACTTCTCAGATGCCTGGTATGGGAGGGGAGAGGCGTTGAAGGAACTCAACAGTCATACCAGAGCCAGCGCTTCTGATGGGCCTCTGAAGGAGAGCAACCAGCTTGACACCGATCCCGTCCTTTCAGAAGATGCAGGGATACCAGAAATACACGGAACCGTGGACCGAGGCCACTCGAGCCTCGGAGAGGCCTCCGAACGGCTCTCAGATATTGAGCCTCACAGAGAGGACCTCGTTCTGTCGGCGAGTATGCATAGATATAGCGGGAACCCCGAGGAGGCCCTCAGGCTGTACGACAAGGCAATAGAGGTCGACCCAAACCTCCTGGATGCGTGGTACTCCAAAGGAACCCTGCTCTATGTCATGGACAGGTATGAGGAGGCCCTTGGTTGCTTCGAAGAGGCGCTGGAAATCGATCCCGACCATAAGTGGAGCAAGAAGAGGAGAGCGGAGATCGAGACGCTCCTCAGAGGCAGGACATCCAAGAAAACGGAGTCACCAGCGCCCAAGGAGAGAGGTGAGAGGGAGCCTGAGGGAGCCTCTCAGAAGACAATCGCCCCAGTCTCCAAGAGTCCTGGGGAAGAAGCGGCCAGGAGGGAGGAGCTCATGCAGAAGGCCGACGAGCGTGTCCATGCTGGGGATCTTGAAGTCGCACTCCTCTACTACGACAAGGTCCTTGAAACTGACCGAGACCATTGGAAGGCGTGGAAGGGGAAGGGGCGGGTCTACTCGATGATGGGAAGAAGTGAGGACGCGACGGAGTGCATTGAGAGAGCCACCAGGCTTAACCCTGAGGACGAATCATTGTGGGTTGACGAGGGGAAGATGCTCAGCACAGGCGGGGATAGACCCGGAGCGCTGGCAGCTCTGAAGAGGGTACTGGAACTCGACCCCGAATTGGCGGATGCCTGGTTCGAGGCCGGGACGATCCTTCAGTCGCTTGGATTCTCAAGGGTCGCGCATAACGCCCTTCGGGAGGCGTTTGAGCAGTACCTTGCTGATATGTTGCGGGAGAGGGATGAGCCCCCTGAACCGGACCACGAGGTCCCACCCGCCCAGAAGCCAGAGAGGCACGGGAAGCAAGACGCCATTCGATCGCGCCCGATGGACCTCGACAGGTCCGACCGCAACATCCTGATGGCCCTGTGGAGGCGAAGCAGATCGGTCAACGAACTCGCAAGGAATCTGGGCATTCCGGTGGCAGAATGCCACAGGCGTGTGAAGAAGCTGCATTCCCACGGCATCCTGAAACACTACACGTTCCAGAACGTCCTGAGTCCCGACAGACAGTCCGTCGATCTCTACAGGCTTGACAAACAGAAGGGAGTTGTTCTCTTGCAAGGGGAGAGACTGATGCTTGAGATACCGCTTGCCAGGGAGATCGGCCAGGACACCCACTCTCCGAAAAAGAGGACTGCTCCTGAGACAGGTTCTTGAGAACGCCCCATTGGGTTCAGGTTCGTTTCTGAACCCATGGCAAGACCTCGATGGATATTCTGCTTCCGAATCGCTGGAAGCGGAGTCTCCCCGTTCGAAATGCATTTGACAAAGATTAAAGAGGAATCGCTGCAATCGCCTTGAAAGGCGCGGAATCCTCTCATCTGCGCTACACACTCAATGGGAAGTGCAACAAGAGCGCCAAGTAGTCTTCGATTGCCGAGTTACCAGAAGAAGAACACAGAGTGTCTGACCTTGGCCAAGGCGGAGAATGACACAGATGGACCGTAGTGCGAATCCAGGAATGGAGGGGGGCGAGACCATGCCCCTCCTCCTCGGACAGTTCGAGTTCCCTAATACTGAGGCTGGATTCGGTGCCTTCTGGCGTCTGCTTAGCGGGTCATTGGACGATTCCCTGAGCACATCGAAACGCTGCGGGACTCTTGGGGATGGGGGGAACGCACCTTACGGGAGCGAGTTCTGCGATCATCGTTTCTCCTGGTGGTGGTAGGTTGAGCCACTTCGAGGAGAAGTTCAGGAGTATGTTCGACAACGCAAGTGACGGGATTCTGTTCTTGGACACGTCCGGAAGAATCCTCAATGTCAACGAAAGCGTTGTTCGGATGTTTGGGGATTCAAGTGATGAATTGGTGGGGAGGCGTCTTTCAGACATCGGTGTGTTGTCTCCAGAGCAGATATCGGAACTCGAGAAGTGTTCTAGTGACGCTCTTGCCGGAAAGAAGGTTCTTCTGCCCCTCCACATCAGGAACAGGAAAGGAGAGGAGATAGACATAGACTACTCAGCCAATCTCGTCAGATCGGGTGATAAAGTCGTGGGTGTCATGGTCACTGTCAGGGACGTCACCAAGCGCAGGGAGCTGAAGGACAAGATTAGAGAGACCGAAAGGCAGCTTGGAGACCTGAACTCTTTGCTCCTAGCCATCAGGAATATCAATCAGTGCATTACGTCCGAAACAGACAAGAAGATACTTCTGGAGAGGGCATGCTATTCGTTGGCCGACACGAGAGGATACATGGACATATCCATTGCCTATCTGGACAAGGACACGAACGAGCTGCGTCCTGTCGCCCATCGTGGGAATCACGAACGAAGGCAGTGGAAGGCCAGCCCGACAGGCGAGGGTGACGCCCCGAAGTGTGTTAGATATCTGCTTGGAGAGCAGTCCAGTGTGTTGTACAGAAGCACGAGGGAAGAGTGTGGGGAATGCGATTGCTGCGACTACGAAGTAGACCATCAGTCTGTTCTCGTCCCCATAATGACCAGTGGCGGACCTGTCATCGGACTCATCCACGTCTGCTTCGAGACGGAAAGGGACATTCACAAGGATGAAATCGGCCTCCTCGAGGAGCTGGCAGCTGACTTGGCTCTTGGCATTTCCAAAATCGAGGCCGAGGAGGCCCTGCGAGAGTACAAGCAGGAGTTGGAAATCAGAAACAAAATCGATGAGATCTTCCTCACCATCTCGGATGAGAGAATGTACGGGGAAGTGCTTGATGTGGTTCTGAAGACAATGGGGAGCAAGTACGGCATCTTCGGATACATCCACCGAGACGGAGCCTTCGTTTCCCCCTCCCTGACCAAAGACATCTGGGACCAATGCCAGATGAAAGACAAAGACATCGTCTTTCCCCGAGAGACGTGGGGAGGTATATGGGGCCGGGCTCTCATGGAGAAGAGGACGCTTTGCTCCAACGGAGGCTTCAAGGTGCCAAAGGGTCACATTCCTGTCACCCGGGCTCTGGATGTGCCCATCATCCATCGAAACGAAGTCATAGGAAACCTGCTGGTCAGCAACAAGACAACGGACTACGACAATAAGGATGTGGAGTTGCTGGAGAACATAGCCAACGGCATAGCTCCAATCCTGAACGCAAGACTGCAGAGAGATAGACAGGAGGAGGATCGCAAGGAGGCTGAGGAGAACCTGCGACAATCAGAGGAAAGGTTCAGAAGCATCGTAGAGGGGGCTCCCGGTGTCCTCGTAATAGCAGATACAGAAGGTAACAACGTTTATGTCAGCCCGAATTCCGAAGAGATTACAGGCCTCACTCCTGAGGAACTGCTGGGAGGATTCGTCTCGTGGGTCCATGAGGACGACAGGCCGAAGGCAGAAGAGGCCTTTGACCGAACCTTCTCCGAAGGAATTGGAGGCAGGGACTTCGAGTACAAGGCAGTGAGAAAGAATGGGGAAGTGTGGTATGCCTCGAGCTCCTGGGAACCGCTCAAGGATGCGCAAGGGGACTTCGCTGGCGTGGTCCTCCAGACAACCAACATCACAGAACGCAAAGAAGCCGAAGAGAAGATGAAAAGGTCCGAAGAGAGGTTCAGAAATCTCGTTGAGAACACTGAAGCGGCGATTGCGACCACAGACATTGAAGGGAAGTTCAACTACGTCAACGATGCGCTCTGCAGGACGATAGGGTACTCCAGAGAAGAGCTCCTTGGCGAATTCTTCGGTGACTTCATTCATCCTGACGACGGAGAGAAGATCGTGGAAGTGTTCCTGAGCGCCTTTGAGGATCCCGGAAAAACGGTACATCTGGAGTTCTCCGTGATATGCAAGGATGGCCACGAAGTCCGGCTGAGTAGTACTCCGACTGCCCTCACGCGGGGTGACGAGGTCGTTGGATTCAGCGCAATCGTCACGGACATCACAGATCTCAAGCAGGCGGAGGAAACCAAGAACAGGTTGATCTCCAACATATCACACGAGCTCAGGACCCCGCTTACAAGCATCGAAGGGTATGCCGGGTTCATGCTCTCAGGGAAGACCGGAAAGTTGCCTGAGAACCATAGGAAATCCGTTAGCATAATTGTCGAGGAATCAGAGCGGTTGAGGGTTCTGATAGACAACTTCCTCGACCTGATAACCATAGACGTCGAGGGGCTGGAGATGGAAACAGCGACCGTATCCATCGGTCGGATTATCGAGAGCTTGGTTTCTTCCATGACTCCAGAACTGAAGAAGAAGGAGATTCGGATCTCCAAACGTCTCCCGTCTAACTTACGTCCCCTCAGAGGAGATGAGTCGAGGCTGCACCAGTTGTTCTCCAACCTCCTCAGCAACGCCATCAAGTTTACGCCAGCGGGTGGTTCGGTTGAGATCAGGGCAAGCGCGAGCGACGAACATATTACCGTCGAAGTGGCAGACACGGGTACAGGAATCTCCGCCGAGGACATGCCACACATCTTTGATAGATTCTATCAAGCGGACAATTCATCCACGCGGGTACACAGGGGCGCGGGACTCGGTCTGGCGATATGCAAAGAGATTGTGGAAGCCCATACGGGGCGCATAGAGGTGGAGAGCGAGCCCAGAAGTGGCTCGGTCTTCCGTGTCATACTGCCTCTTGGCGAGGAGGATCCGGATGTCTAAGCAGAAGGTGATGGTTGTTGATGACGAGAAGAACGTCCTCGATCTTGTGGGAATGATACTGGAGGCGGAGGGATACGAAGTCTCCAAGGCAAACGACGGCATCGAGTGTCTCGACACGATAGATGAAGTGAACCCAGACCTGGTTCTGCTGGATGTCAGGATGCCGGGGATGAACGGATGGATCGTCTTCGAGAAGCTGAAGGAGAACCCAAGAACCAAGGACATCCCGGTGGCGATGCTCACAGTCATGGCTCATCCAAGAGACAGGGAGAGGGCCCTGAACGAGTTGGGCGTGGACGACTACATAACGAAGCCCTTCGCTCCAGATGACCTCGTCCGGCGTGTTAAGAAGCTCCTTTCGCCATAGGACCTGCGCGTCCGATATCTGTGTGCGACAGTACGCCCTTAGAAGCATTAATACCGCCATTGGCATAGCAATCGGCAAGCGTCTCGTAACTCTCAAAGGTCTGAGCCATGTCCAAAGGTAGCGGTATGCGCGGGGTTTTCACCCTCACAATCTCGAAGCAACACGGCGCTTGGTCGATCCTAATCGCCTGCTTTGTGTTGGGCACGTGGGTAGGAGGCAGTCTCGACCCCAGAACCGCTCTCCTGTTATGTTCGGTCGTATTCGGCTTTCTGGCGCGCCATTCAGCGGGAGTCTATTTGCGGTTTCCCGAGACGGACACACGGAGGAAGGGAGTGCTGATATGGACAACGTTCTACGCACTGGTCCTTCTGGGCACAGGAGGTTTGCTTGTCTTGGCCTACGGACTGTGGTCACTTCTCCTCTTCGGAATCCTCCTACTCGCAGTCGGTTTGACGTCACTAATGATAGCGCACCAGAAGAGGGATTACACGAATAGCGGCGAGCTCATTGGAGTACTCGGTCTGACCCTTGTCGCCCCTGTGGCAGAGTATACTGCCCGAGGCATCTTCTCCGTGCAGACCTTCGCAGTGTGGGTGCTCTGCGCTTCCTTCTTCTGCGGGAGCGTCTTCCACGTGCGCTACCTGGTGCGCCGGCGGGCTGCGAGCATGGGACCGCTTCGACAGCGTCTCAAGGCGGGTCGGCCGTCAGTTCTGTATCATCTCGGTGCTCTTTGCGCCGCGGTCGTTCTCGGTCTTGCGGGCATGCTTCCTCCTCTTTCCCCTCTAGCCCTTCTGCCGGGCGCTCTTAGGGCGTGGACTGCGGTGGGGAGGAGGGTAAAGAGACCGTTACCCGTTCGGCGGATTGGTGTGATGGAGGTCTTCTACACGCTCGTCTTCTTGGTTATGGTCGTCTTGGCGTTCTACATATCGTAGTAGCCTCGGTTCCGCCCATGCCTCGTCCCTTAATCCTCGCATCATACTCAGGTGCATCACTGAAAGCGTGGAGTCGGGCAGCTTCCACGTGCTCGATTTCCTCGAAACTGATCTCGCTCGTGATACTCTTCCTTCCACTTGATGCTCAATATGTCCTTCGCCAGGATGGTGACACGACGCTCTGCGCTATCGTTCCCGAAGGGAGACATCACTTATGGGAGCGACGGCCATTTTCTGTTTTCCGCGGGACAGAATCCAGTCCGCCAGCTCGATGAACGCTTTCTCGACGTTCTTCCCCGTCTTGGCACTCGTGAACGCGAAGGGCGAGCCCAGGCCTCGGCTGTACTTCGAGACGTCTACCAGCTCCATGTCGAACTCGTCCTCCAGGTCCATCTTGTTGACGAGGACGTAGACAGGTACGTCGCCAGCCACCTCGCGGACCGAAGCGGTCCATTCGTCTATGCTCCTAAGCGTGTCCGCTCTCGTCACATCCGCGACCGCAAGTATCCCCTGCATGCCTTTGAAATGGGCCTGCAAGTAGAGCTCCGCGATGTTCCTCTCGCCCATGACGTCCCAGATCATCATGTCAACTCTCATATGCTTGCCCCGGGGCAGGGCGAGGTGGATCTCCTTCTTGGACACCTTCGCTCCTATCGTCTTCGCGTACTTGTCGTCGAACTGGTCCAGGACAAACCTTCGGATGAGGCTCGTCTTCCCCACCGCGGCATCGCCGACGAGACCCACCTTGAGCTTCGCCACGCTCTCCACCTTTCCAACGGATGGAGCTTCCGAGATCACTCTCATGTCGTAGTCCATTCTGGCCACCTTGAGAAGGTACTTCATCTTGACTATCGCGTCCCGAACCGTCTCCACCGCCCGAACATCGCCCGTGGAGAAGAAGTCCTTCGGAACGGTCAGTGTCGCCCTGTTCTCTTCGCATATCCAGCCGTGGGTCTCCAGAAGATCGGACAGCGTCTTGAACCTCGAGTCTCGACCAGTGACGACAACCTCGAAGACAATCCTCCCCCTACGGCTCACATCCTTGAGGTCCTCCTTCTTGGAGATCCCATCTAGCAGGACCTTCTTGCCATCCTGTCCCGATCCGTCCAAGGACTGTCCTCCGCAGCGCCCCCGCGCTTTCCAAATGAACCCGGCTGGAAACGCGGTCCTGCTCCAAGGATAATCCTGTGGTGTTTATAACTATATGGTGTCTACATGTAGTTTTTCCGAAAGAACCTAATATCTCAGGGTGCATCATCCCCTTGCAGGGGCAAGGGAGATGGTGAGGAAGGGCTACGGCAAAGGGTACTACACGAAGAAGTACCTTCTGCAGATCAGTGAGAGGATCGTCCTCTTCCTGGACAACCACGTCGGCATCTACGATCAAGCGGAGCTGCCCCTCACACTCACACAGTCAGGAATCGCAGACGCCCTCGAGATAAGGAGAAGCCAGGTGTCTCAGGTCATAGGCGGACTCGTGGAGAGCGAGTTCATCAGCGGGGAGCTGAGGCACGTGCAGAGAGGGAAGAGACGGAGGTTATGCTACTTCCTAACGTCCCGCGGAATGGACCGCGCGCGGGAAATCGAGACGGGGATAGGAGGCGGGCAGATAGAGCTGCTCAACGCCCCGGGTGGGAAGAGGACTGTCAGGCTTCGGGAGATCCCCACCATTCTCGCGGATGGGTCCACGCTCCTGGACATCGTGACTCACACCCGCAAGTCAGCGTTCGACGTGGCGGAATACCAGAAGAGGAGGATGAAGAAGAGAAAGCCCGTCGCATCTGGGCTTCCGATGCTCCACAGGTTTTTCGGCAGACGGAAGGAGCTGACGCGGGTCGAAAGTTTCTTGAGTTCCAAGGAACAGCGTATTCTGGCAATTCGGGGAATCGCGGGAATCGGCAAGAGCACGCTCGCGGCGAAGGTCATGAAGAAGTCGAAGGGCAAGACGAATCTGTTCTACTATCAGCTCAAGGACTGGACCACGCTCCGGGGCCTCCTTCTGAGCCTCTCCAAGGTCCTCAGCGAACTGGAAAGGAATGACCTGAAGTTCTACTTGGATTCGAACAAGGAGATAGACCTGGACGAGGTAGGACTCATTGTGGAGGACTGCCTGCGCGGTCTGGACGGGATGATTGTCCTGGACGACTGTCAGTTCGCCAGGGGCAACGTACTCAACTTCTTGGAATCCGCCAAGGGATTCCTCGGAGCCTCAAATGGATTCAAGATGATCGTTCTGGGCAGGCAGATACCGCCGTTCTACGACACCCGGGACGTGAGCGTCAAGAAGCACGTGGTCGAGATGGAACTGGGCGGACTCAGTGCGAGGGATTGCAGGGAGTTCCTGTCCTCGCGCAAGCTCCCAAAGGCCGAGTTCGACGAGATTATCAAGAAAACGGAAGGTCACCCCCTGTTCCTGGAACTCGTAGACTCCTCTGCGCAGGTCGTTGCCGGGGATGTGAAGAGATTTCTCAGGCAGGAGATAGCGTCCAAGCTGAGCGAGAAAGAGAGAGCGATACTATCAATCGCTTCAGTCTTCCGAGAACGAGTGAGTACGAGTGCGCTCTTTGCGGAAGAGAAGCTGGACCACGGTATGATCGACTCCCTAGTCTCTCAGTCCCTCCTTTCTGAGGGCGCTGACGAAAAGTACGTGATGCACGACGCCCTGAAGGAGTTCTTCTACGGTCAGCTCTCGGAGCCCAAGAGGTCTGAATACCATCGCCAGGCTGGTGAATACTACTCCGATTTCTCAGACCCGGAATCGGTCCTAGAGGCTCAATACCACCTTGTGAAGGGAGGCCTTTTCGAGCGGGCCGCAGAGCTCATGACACTGCATGGAGAGAGCCTCATCAGCGAGGGCTTCTCAGAGGACCTGCTTGAGATTCTCGAAGCAATGGAGGATTCAGATACTTGGGGTTCATTCGTGACGGACATCCATCTTCTAAGGGGGAGGATGCTCAGTCTCACGGGGAGGTGGAAGGAAGCCATTGAGGATTTCAAGGAAGCCGAGAGGATTTCCGCAAAAGAGGGAGATCTCGGTCTTGCGCTCGAAGCAGCCTCCCACATTGGGGAAATCATGAGGAGGCAAGGCCAGAGCAGGGATTCTCTGGAGATCTTCCAGAGAGCAGAGAAAGAAATCAACGAGCGGACGGATGTTTCGGTGACAACCAGAGTATTCAGGAACCTGGCGATGCTGTACGCGGATCAAACAGACTTCGATAGGGGCTATGAGTACCTCGGCCTCATGGACGATTCTACATCCGAGCACCCCGATAGATCGGAAAGGTCAGACTATCTTGCTACGAAGGGCTCTATTCTCTCACTCCAGAACCTGCGCGAGGAGGCGATGGAGGCGTGGAAGCAGGCGGTCGGAATATGTGAGGGGAACCACGATGTGCTGAGACTTCCCAATGTATATAATGGTCTGGGCGTTTCACTCTACAGTCTCGAGAAGAACGACCTCGCGCTCGAGTACTTCAATCGTGCCATTAAGTTCGCGCAAAGAATCGGGGATTTGCGGGGCCAAGGAATCCTTCTGCTTAACACGGCATCCATCTACATAGAGAAACCCGATCTGTCGAGGGCTGAGAGGTATCTTGACAGTGCAATGGAGATATTCAATCGGCTGGAAGAGAAGAAGAATAGCGCGCTTGTCGAGCTGTCGCTGGCCTTCGTTGGCTACAGGCGAGGGGAAAGCGACAACGCCTCTAGCCACATACAGCGACATCTCGTACAGATCAAGGAGCACGGCGCCCCGGCTGACATCATGGACTCCTTCAAGAGATCAGGTGAGCTATATAGGGAGATGGGAATGGTCGACCGAGCAAGGATGTGTTTTGAGACTGCCATCTCCATCTCCGAGCAGGTCGGCAAACCCATTGCGTCACTGGATCGTCTTCAGGAGCCGAAGGGCACGAGAAAGCTCGTGTGACCCGTTCGTTGCCTAGTTCATGTTCGCTGTCGGTGGTCTTGGCTTGCTCGTTGCGTCCGTGGGATCTGTTCCGGCTTCGTACTCCTCCAGATTCGTGAAGTCATCAAGGTCCGGGTCGTCATCTGCTCCATAGCCAAGGTCCCCGAAATACTCCAGCTCCCACGGATCCGGAAGGCCGTCACCGTCGGAATCGTCGTCCGCTACAATGTTCCTCGAGGCCAGAACCACCACGAGGAACAAGGCCAGCACACCGAATGCTATCATTGCCTTCATTTTTTTCCTCTCCTTTTTCTGAGAACTAATAATGAATCGGAGAGGGGTCGAATAAAAGGTTTCCTGGACATGTATTTTCTTGGAATTGCAGACCGAGTAGGCTAGATGCAAGTTCAGACGACTAATATCACGATAAGCGAGCAATAATGCCCCGAAAATCGCGGCACGAGAGCGATTGCACACCCATCAATACAAATACGCCTTTGGAATCTCCGATATTGGATTCCGCATGGCCTTTACCGCTTTCCATTGCGCCCTCGTTTGGCCTCTGTTCATCCTGAAGCCTAAGAGGTTCGATTTCATCGGGCTCAGCGTCGGCGCAGTCATTCCGGATCTGTTCATACCCTTCTTCTACGTCCTTCCCGTGTACGAGGAACCCGCGAGGATTATGACTCATTCGCTGATAGGCGCCTTCACGTTCGATTTCGTCCTCGCCCTCATAGCGGCCCTGTACGTCGTGCCCAAAGTGATCAGATACTTCAAGAGGACATCCCCTGACCCGAGAGGCTACAAGTTCGCTGGAATCGATGTCCTCGAGCAGCGGGGCAGTCTGCTAGTCATCGCATACTCGATACTGATAGGCACAACGAGCCACGTCCTCCTGGACATCCTGTATCACGGAGGCAGCCCGGTCTTCTATCCCCTGCCTTCCGTCATGTTCCCCCTCGACGAGGTGCTTCCCTGGGAGATTCTCGCGCACGGGACCATTCTGCTCGCGTTCGTCCATCTCGCCTACGTGTATTGGTGGAAGATGGGCAAGTAACATCGGAGGTCGATTGCCGTCCCCAAAAGGCTTATCAACACCATAGTGAATCAAGGGATGAGGAGGGAACAGATGAGCGTTCCAAAGAATAGGAGTGAGCCAGAGTCCCGAGAATCCAAGTTCATGGCGTACGTGCTGATGTTGCTCGGGATTGCGTTGATCCCCGTGGGCATCATACTGACACTGCTCCGGGAATGCGACTACCGTTGCGAGTTCGTGTACATGCAGCAGGGGATGGTAGTGGTCGGCGTGGGCCTCTTCCTGATATTCCTTGCCATACTTTTCATGCTGGTTGTTCCGGTGAAGAGGCCGGCAGCACCGATTCCGGTGGTACCGATGCCGGTAGTGCCGCCCGGCAACGTCTGCACGGGCTGTGGAGGACTTCTGATGTGGATACCGGACCAGCAGCGCTGGTACTGCAACACGTGCAAGGTGTACAAGTAAGAACACGAGCTAGTTCGGGTCAGCGTGTTCTCCTTGCGATAGGTGGCGCGTAGATTGACCATACCCATGGCGAAATAGAGAGCCATGTATCATATCTGATAATGATGCCGACATCCTTAAGCCAAGCCGGATGATACAAATCACGGACCCAAATGTTACAAGCTGGCGGTTCAAAAACGATTCTGGTCGTCGATGACGAGGATTTCGTGAGAGACACGCTCCGCATCCATCTCGAGCGAGCGGGCTATCGTGTCGTGACGGCACATGACGGGGAGGGCGCAATAGAGGCCTTGAAGGCACACGATATCTCGCTAATCATCACTGACATAAAGATGCCCGGGGTCGATGGATTCGGGGTTCTCAGTTACGTTCAACAGAACTACAGCTTCTTGCCCGTGGTCATGCTCACTGGGTATATAGACGTGGAGGTCGGCGTCGCCGCGATGAAGAGAGGCGCTTATGATTACGTTGCCAAGCCGGTCGGGAAGAAGGAGTTGATATCCACAGTCGCGAGAGCCTTCGAAGAGGTCGAGTCCGCAAGAGAAAGGGAATCGTTCCAACTCTCGGGAGTCTATCTGCTGACCGACGGCGGGAAGTTGATTCACCATAAGGCCGTCGCCTCCCGGTCGGAGTCTGATTCCGACATCTTTGGCTCCATGCTCACCGCGGTCAGGATGTTCATAGAAGATTCGTTCCACAAACCCAATCACGAAGTGAAGTCCTTTGAATATGGTGACTCAAAGATCCTAATGGAGGAGGGTGAGGGGTTCTTCCTCGTGGCCGTCGGAGAAGGCGACGATACGGGATTCGTGAGAAGGGAGATGAGGAGGACCGTCAGGAGAATAGAGAACAGATATGGCGACTCAATCTTGAAATGGTCCGGTTCCGTAGATGAACTCGGTGATATTGAGGGGGAGTTTGGCGACCTGATCGAGGAACGTCGCGACGATGAGTTGCAGTGAATGAGATGATGTAGCATGGCAATGGGCAAGAACATCCCCGTAAGAGAGTCATTACAGGATGCTGTCCACGCCGAGCTCTGGGAATACATCTCTGACGCCGTCATTTGCACTGATGCGGACTTCATCATCACAGGATGGAATAGGGCCGCTGAAGAGATGTACGGCTGGCCTGCAGAAGAAGTGACTGGAAAAGACCTGCGTGAGGTCACAGGCCTGGAGGATTCAAACGACGAGAGGAAGGATGTCCTAGACAGTCTCTATCGGAATAACAACTGGAGGGGGGAAGTCATCCAGAGGACAAAAGATGGCAAGAGGATTCGTGGGTCAGCGTCGGTTGCGTTAGTGAGAGACGTGGAGGGGGAAGCGATCGGGGCCATCGTGGTCAGTCGCGACATAACTGAGAACAAGAGGCTGGAAGAGGCCTTGAAGAAGTCTGAAAAGCGATACAGAGACATGTTGGAGAATGCCCCCGTTGGGATGTACAACACGAACTTGAAGGGCGAGATCCTCCACACAAATCGTGCTATGGCGAGAATGCTCGGATTCGATTCCCCTGAGAATATGATTCATGAGGGCGTTCTCGCGAGGTACAAGGATCCAGAGAGGAGAAGGATTATGCTCGCCATTCTCAAGGAAGAAGGGGAGGTCACCAGTTTCGATGTCGAGGTAGTGTGCCAGAACGGAGAAGAGAAAAACATGCTCCTGAGCGCAGTTCTCAATGGAGATGAGATCTCAGGAACGATGGTTGACATTACAGGGCACAAGGAGGCAGAGAAGAAGATCAACCACCTTAACCTTGTGTTGCGAGCTATCCGTAGGGTCAACCAGCTCATCACAATGGAGAGGAATCGCGACAAGTTGCTGAAAGGAGTTTGCGATAACCTCATTGAGAACCGTGGTTACTTCCACGCTTGGATCGCCCTACTAGATGAAGATGGACAACTCGTTACAGCCCACGAGTCGGGCTTGGGCAAGGACTTCGAGCCCGTGCTCAGAAAACTGAAGCGTGGGGAGTTGACCCCCTGTGGTCGAAGTGCGATGAAGAGATCGGGAACTGAAGTGATAGACAATCCCCTCGAATCCTGTAAAAGCTGCCCTCTTCCAAAGAAATACAAAGGAAGAGGAGCGTTGACCCTACGACTGGAACACAGGGGAGAGGTCTATGGCCTGATGTCTGTCTCTCTCCCAAGTGACCTCGTCAGAGACAAGGAAGAGCAAACACTGTTCGAAGAGGTTGTCGGCGACATCGCCTTCGCATTGCACACCCAAGGAATCGAAGAGGCGCGCAAGCTGCTGGAACAGGAGCTGAGGCATTCAGAGCAAAAGTACAGAGAAATGGTCGATCAAGCCCCCGATGGCATGACGACTATAAACAGGAAAGGAAAGGTCACGGCATGCAACCGTGCGTTCTTGGAATCGACGGGCTTCACCGAGGAGGAGATCGTTGGCCAGCACTTCTCGAAGCTTCCAACCCTGCGAACGCGGGACATGCCGAAGTACCTGAAGGTTTTTGCATCCCTCATGAGCGGAAAGACCCCAAGACCGCTGGAAGTGACTTGGGTCGATCGAAACGGTATCGAACATGAAACTGAGGTTCGAATCAGCCCGATGAGGAAGGACGGCAAGGTTTACGCCTTCCAGTCGATAGCAAGGGACGTCACAGATCGGAAGAGGATGAGCCGGGCATTGCGTGAAAGCGAGGAGAAGTACAAGTTGCTCGTTGATAACGCCAACGAGGGTATCGTGGTCGTCCAGGACGGTCTGCTCAAGTTCTCCAATCCCAGAGCCGCGGAGGTCACGGGGTATACCATGAAGGAATTGGCGTCGAAGCCCTTCACGGAACTCATCCATCCAGAAGACCGAGAGATGGTGCTCGCCCGCCACAAACGGAGAATCAAGAGAAGGGATGTTCCCGACGTCTACACATTCAGAATCGTCGGCAAACGTGGAAACATCATATGGGTCGAGATTAACGCAGTGGTTTTCCGCTGGGAAGGAAAACCAGCGACGCTGAATCTCCTTAGTGACGTTACTGCCCACAAGAGGGCGGAGATGAAAGCCGATCGAGAGGCGCTCAATCTGCAGTATCTTTACAGGAGTGCCCTGGAGCTCACCGCCTTTCCACAGGAAGATGACATCTACGAGCACATCGCGAAACGACTGAGTGAGATAACCGGCAACTCCATCATCCTTGTCTCATCCTATGACGAGAATGCGGGCCTTCATGAGGTGCGCTCCGTCGTCGGACTCGGCAAGCTGAGTCGTGCAATCACGAAGCTGATGGGGAGAGACATCGTCGGGATGCAGTTCAATACCCTCCAAGAACTAGATGAACTACTCGGAAGTGGAAGGGTGGTGAAGCTATCCCAAGGGATCCACGAACTGACGGAAGGTCGAATCTCGAAGAGGCTGTCCAAGATGTTCATGAAGATGGCAAAGATAGGCGACATCTATTCCATCGGCCTTGAAAGGAGAGAGACGGTCTTCGCTCATGTGGTGATAATGACGCGTAAAGGAACCAAGCTGAAGAACAGGGCCCTGATTGAGACTTTCATCAGTCAGGTATCGATGGCCCTCCAGCAGAGGCGTGTGACGGAGGAGCTGAAGCGAAGCAAGGAAATGCTTGTTGAGGCTCAGCGGATCTCTCACGTGGGAAATTGGACCTGGAACATAAAGGCAGACGAGTTGACATGGTCTGACGAGATCTACCGCATCTTCGGCCTGAGTCCTCGGGAGTTTGGTGCGACATACGAGGCGTTCCTGGATCTCGTCCATCCCGAAGACATCGACCTCGTTCAAAGGTCGGTTGACGGGGCTTTGAACAAGAGGAAGCCGTTCAGCATCGATCACCGGATCGTGTTATCCAGTGGGGAAGTGCGTTTCGTCCACGAAGAGGGAGAGGTGATTGCCAAAGCGAAGGGCCAGCCGGTTAGGATGATCGGGACGGTCCACGACATCACAGACAGGAAAGAGGCCGCAGAGCGAATCAAGAGTTCGGAAGAGAGGTTCAGATTGGTTTTCGAGCACGCTCCAGACGGCTACATACTTACGGACTTGGACGGCACGACTGTCGATGTGAATAGGAGCATCGTGGAAATGCTTGGTTTCGAGAAGGATGAATGGCTTGACCAGCGTTTCGGAGAAATGGCCATCCTGCCTGGGGGCGAGGTCCGTCGGTTCGCGGAAGTCCTCGGACCAAAGGTCGAAGGGAAAGAGACCAGTCTAGTGGAATTCACTCTCATCCGAAAAGATGGGAACCATGTTCAGGCAGAGATCCGCTGGGTCCCCATCACGTTGGGTGGCGAAAAGATGATCCTGGGTATTGTCAGGGACATTACTGAAGCCAAGAAAGCGGAGCAGAGGCTAATTAGGTCTGAGAAACTGGCTGGGATAGGCACTCTGGTTTCCGGGATTGCTCATGAGGTTAACAACCCGCTCGCCGGGGTGACGGGCTACGCAGAGGCGATACTCGACGAGGACGATCCGACGCTGATCAAGGACCATGCCCGAAAGATAGTGGACGCAGCCGGAAGAGCATCTGGAATCGTCCGATGGCTTTCGAGATACTCAAGGGATGGAATGGATCTCAATATGATCGACATGGACTTGAACGATGTCATTCAGGAGTCTCTAGAGGCAATCAGGATAACACAGAAACCTCAGAACATCGACATCGTGGCGGATCTAGGGGACCTACCTCCTGTGGAGGGGAGTCACGATGCTCTTCAACAGGTTTTCATCAACCTTCTCCAGAACAGCGTGGATGCCCTTGGGAATGGCGGGCAGATCGTCCTCTCGACGAGAGCCAAAGGAGACCTTGTCGAGGCCGAGATATCCGACTCTGGGATCGGCATTCCTGAGGAGCAGTTATCCCGAATATTCGACCCGTTCTTCACGACGAAGGATGTAGGGAAGGGGACGGGACTGGGACTCTATGTGGTGTCAATGATAGTGAAGAGGCACAGAGGAAGCATAGATGTAGCTAGCACCGAGGGAGAGGGGACAACGATTACTCTAACGTTTCCCGCGAAGAACGAGGAGTCTGAGGACCCGGGCAAGCTCAGAATGACGGTTCAGGAGTGATTTTGTGGCGGAGAGATTCCCAGGTGTTTCTGGACTTCTGCTCAAGGGCCCACCTGGAGTTGGAAAGCTCGAATGGTCCCTCGAACTGATCAAACACTCGCTCAAGGAAGGGAGGAAGGTCGTCATGGTCTGTGTGGACTACCCGCCAGAAGCGATCAAAGAACGAGCACTCAGGTTCGACATCGACCTTGGAGGGCACGAGGGTGAAGACCTCGTGTTCATTGACTGCGTTACCCTATCTCTGAGCAACGTAAGGGAGGGAACTCCGTCCAGAGGCACCCTGTATGTGACGAGCCTGTCTAACGTCGAGGGGATAGGGATGAGCATTTCCAAAGCTGCCAACCAGCTCGGCGGTTCACCGGACCTCTTCGTCTACTCCCTGTCACCCTTGTTCCTGCACAATTCGACCTCCGTGCTCATGAAGTTCTTCCAAATCGTTACGTCGAAGCTGAGAAGTTGGCGGGGGTTCGGCGTCTTTGCGCTTCACGATGATGCACAGGAAGGGGCTGAAGACACCCTTGCCATGTTGGCGGATGGAGTAGTCGAGATGAGGTTCAAACCCAACCTCCAGAGGGAGATGAGAATCCATCACATAAAGGGAGTAACGACGAGCCCGAAGTGGGTCCAGTTCGACATAGGCGGTGAGTTCCTGGAGGTCGTCTTGACTGAGAGAGGTCCTGGGCTAGAGTTTCTGAGCGAGAGCGAAGCCGCTGATGAATTGCTTTGACAGGAGAACGTCCACATGAGTAGGGCAAGAACAGGTATTGAAACGGTTGATGAATGGCTCGGAGGCGGGTTCCCGAGACCATCAACGTCCCTTCTGCTGAGCAACAGCCCTACCGAGAAGAGAGAGCTTGCCGAGAAATTCGTGGTCTCGGGAATGGTCGACGGCGAGGTGTGCGTTTACGTGGACTTCTTCAGGTCCCCGAGCCTTGCGAGGTCCCAGTTCAGGAGCCACGGTGTCACTGAGCAGTCCCGTCTCATCATAGTCGACGCCGTCTCCAATCAGATTATGGTGCCCTCTGAGGAGAAGTACGTCATTCGCGATGCGCTCGATCTGAACCAAATCCAGAGCGTCATCAGAGAGGCCCTCGAGAATGAGAGACCAGGCCGAGTGGTTATCGATTCCCTCGAGTTCCTCCTCGACAGGTTCCCAAAGGAATCGGTTATTGAGTTCTGGCACTTCTTGCGCGGGGCCTCAGAGGACACGGGAACCTCATCTCTGGTATTGTTCATGAACTGGACCCTGGAGGATAGGGAGCTCAACAGGATAAGGCAATCCGCAGACTGCGTCCTGGAGTTCGAGACAAGAACGGCAGGTCACGAACTGCAGAACCTAGTTAAGATACACGAGAAAAGGGAGCTCGGGATCTCGGAAAGCGACTGGGTGCGGTTCGCAATCAGGGAACCGGTGGGCGGTCCCGCACAACCCACGAGAATCCTTGTCATTGGATCCAAGGACTCTGGTAAGAACGATTTCGTGAGCTCGCTGTGCTCACGAACCGTTGTCGACGAGACAGGGCACATCGGGAGAGGGAGAGACAGGAGAAGGCTGGATGTCTCGGACATCGACATCGAGGTGCTCGGTGACCCTGCCGATGAGAGCTTCGCAGTCACGTTCAGGCTGTTCAGTCGAGAGGTGAGTGGCGTGTTCCTTGTTGTGGACAGCACGAACCCTGAGGACATCGAACGAGGGCGGGCGATAGTCGCCTCCAGCCATCGAAATGTCCGCCTTGTCGTAATCGTGACCAAGCGGCAACTGGATGACGCGATGCCAGTGGACGAGATAGAAACCAGAATGGAGCTTCCTGAGAATGTGTCTGTAATCGAGGCCCCTGGAACCGAGGAAATGGATGCGCCAATGGCATTGGAGCGTCTGTTCAGACGACAGGAGGCAAGGATATCGTGAGAACCACGCTGGAGACAACACGCGTTCACCCTCGTACTCGTGTGGCGAGAGGACACCAGTCAACCCACGAACGGTCCGTGGAATCGGGATTGATAATGTGGGATGACCCCTTAAATACGGATATCATAGATGAACGAAACTAGGAGATGAAAGATGGAACCAAACCTCCGCGGGGAAGTCAAGCTCAAGGTCTGCCTGATAGGTGACGGTGGAGTGGGAAAGACCAGTTTGATAAGGAGGTTCGTCTTCAGTGAGTTCGATGAGCGCTATCTCTACACGCTGGGCACGAATGTCTCCAAGAAAGAGGTCACGCTTGTCTGGAAGGGGGAGGAGGTCAAGGCCACTCTGACGGTCTGGGACATAATGGGACAGAAGAGCCTCAGGCACCTGTTCACGGAATCCTATTTCAAGGATGCAGACGGGGGAATCGCTGTTTGCGACTCCACGCGGTCCGATACGCTCGACGACTTGACCGAATGGGTCGACAAGATGTTCTCAGTGAGTGGCGAGGTTCCAATCACGATACTCGCGAACAAGATGGATCTGAGAGACCAGATAAGAATCGAGGAAAGAGCGCTCGAGGAGTTCGCGGCGGCCTACGGGGCTCCGTACCTCTTCACGAGTGCAAAGACCGGAGAGAACGTGGAGAGGGCCTTCGCAAAGACAGCGGAGCTGATGGCAGGTCGCGCCGCCTCCATGAATCCGGAGCGAGACTCGAAAACGCACGATTCGTCGGCCACAGTATAGGATCCCTTGTCTACTGGCCGCAAGAATCTTCATTCTCCCTCAGCATCCAGAAGTCAAATATGTGCCACAGGCTTGTTCTCGGCTGCGACATTATCATAGATGATAACAGTCAGGGGAGATTTATGTTCAGATGATTAGACATCATCTCGAGTCAATGCGAAGGAATGAGAGACACTCGACTTTCTACGTTTCGTTTCCGGCCCTCTATTCTGCAACGCTGGAAGCGATGAGAGAAGCTGGAGTTGAGATTATCTCGGTGAGCTATGATGAGGGTCGCATTCAAGGAATTGTCCCAACTAACTCGATTCTGAGAAGCAGGATCAAAGCCAGGCTGTTTCGGTCATCTGAGGCTGTCCTCCTGGGCTTGGAGACTGCCGACCGCATTATTGGAAAGGACGGAATAGCAACGGAGACATCTGAGGACATTCTGAGGTTCTTGGAAGACAGGTTCGAGCCGCTCAACCGCGTCACGAACAGGTGAAGACCTCACTTCTCAGGCATCACGGAGTAGACCATCCTCTCTTCAAGAAGACCCCTGATTCCAACAGAGACCATCATCCCGATTCCAAGGTCTTCCTCGGGGCCATCCAGTGACTGTGAATGGTGAGCAGCACAAGATTCTTAAGCCCGTAGCTGATATGTGGTTTCGGCTTCTAAGCCAGGGGGCGCAGAGGGAGGAACGATTTCGCTTTGTCTCCCAAGGAGGAGGTAGTATGAGGAACGCAAGGTTTCTTTCAATGGCGGTGTTGACAGCATTTCTCTTGAGTGCGACTACTGTAGCGCTGCCGCGTGATGTGGGTGGACCCCAGGTCGATGGCGACCTGGGACTTCCTGGTATTCAGTCGGGTTTGGGAGGGTCACTCCCGCTGTACAGTTCGAACCCGAACAGCTCTTGGACGCACAAACTCAACCACACCGGGGGTTTCAGCAAGACCACCACCAACGCTTCCCTCAACGGGACCAAGATCACATACAGCGGAATGGGAATAGGCGGCGACTTCGAGCTCACTGTGAAGGGGATCTTCAAGAACGCGAATCTCGAGATTGAGGTCTCTAACCTCGAAGTCGGTGGCAGCCTGACTGTGAATGTGGTGAGCAATCCCTTCTTACAGGACCTGAAGGTTAACGTTGGCGGGAACAAGGTCGGGGGAGACCTTCATGTGCTCGTGGAGGACAACGCCGTCTCCAACCTGGAGGTCAACATCGGCGAGAACAGGGCCTGCTTGGGAATGATGGTCCAGGTCATCAAGAACTCTATCGATTATCAGTTCCTCGCGAACTTCAGGAAAAACGTAGTGAAAGACGACATGATACTCGAGATCAACCAGAACCACCGTCCACCGGGATGGCCGGAACTCTTCCACACCATGACGGTCTTCATAGTCGACAACCACGTCGTCCAGCTGGCCATGCGCATCTACATCCAGCAGAACGACATGGCGAAAGAAGGCTTCCCGAAGATGTACATAGAGATCAGGGTCAATGGCGCAGGAACTGACATGTGGACCCGCATTCTGGCCAATCGCGCTTATCCCACAGGGGAGATCGAGGTTCAGATGCACGACAACGCCTGCGACGTTCGCCAGGACATATTCATCTTCGCCAACAAGGCGCTGGAAGTCAAGGTGAACATCGTCCGTAACTACGGTTGCGGGTCCTCATATGTCGCCGTTCAGGATGATGCCGTGGGACCCATTGTGAAGGAACCCACGAAGTGCATGCAACAGACCGGCGGAGACGGAGACGGCGATGGTCTGACCGACCTGTACGAGCTGATGGTCGGCACCTACATGACGAATCCCGACACGGATGGCGATGGGATTTGGGACGGCTGGCACGATAAGAACAAGAACAAGGTCTGGGACGGAGACGAGAGACACGGAGAGATAGGTGACCCGGACCACCCCGCTCAGAAGTTCTCTGGGAGCGTGGACAGGCTCGTGCGCCCGCCAGAACACGAACCGAACCCGATATGTTGCGACATCTACGTGGAGATAGACCAGACCAAGGGTCAGAAGAAGTTCCCCAAGCAGTCGGTTGACCTCCTCCAGAAGAAGTTCAAGAAGCACCGCATCAAGATTCACATAGACAACGGCTGGCCTGGCAAGGGAGGCGGCGGTCAGACACTGCCGGCGAAACTGGACACGCACAAGGGGACGAAGTTCTTGCACTTCAGGCAGCTGCTCGGAGCGAAGAACGACTTCTACGACTTCAAGGAGAAGGCGAAGTACTTCGACCCGATGCGCGAGGACATCTTCCACTACGCGATCATTGGTCCGTACATCTCGTACGAGGCGGGCGGGTCAATGGTCTACAACAAGAATGTCACTGGCATCGCGGAGAAGGGTGGCGACGACTTCGCGCTTGCTGGTAAGGCAATCGACAGCTTCATCAAGAAGAAGTACGTGAAGAAGGACTGGAAGAGCGTCAAGCCCAAGATGCTGGCAAGGTCGTTGATGCACGAGCTCGGGCACAACATGGACCTTCTGGACACATACGCGAAGGCGGACGAACCGCTCACAGTGATGTACGGCTACATCAGCACGGTCAAGCCGCTGGATTACAAGCAGTCAGCGGAATGGGCGGCACTGAGACCTGACAAGGTCATAGAAACGAGCGACTAGGATCTCACTTCACGCTTACGGAGTAGATCATCCTGTCCTCAGGCAGGTCCTTGATCCCGACCACGACATTCATGCCGATTTTGATGTCCTCTTCACTTCCATCAAGCCAGCCGATGAGCCTGCCGCCACCTTCGACGTCCACGAGGCATATCGTGTAGGGAGCATCGTCCTCGAACCCGGCGGGCGCCACATGAATCGTCGTGAACGTGACGAGCGTGCCCTTGTTCTCGCAGTCCACGAACTCCATCTCCTCGTCCAAGCACACGGGACAGTCCATCCTCGGCGGGAGATAGATCTCATTGCACTTCTTGCACCGCGTCCCGGATATCTTCCCTTCCTTCAGCCTCTCCTCGATCCCATCGACCTTCGAGAAAGGTACGAATTCGATCTTGCCTAGTTTGCCCAAACAATCACCTCCTGAATATGTTGACGAAGCAGTACTGTCCGATACCACCGACGTTGTGCATCAGCGCGACCTCGGCCCCGTCGACCTGTCGCTCGCCCGCCTCGCCTCTCAGTTGTTTCACGGCCTCGACCGCCATGGAGACGCCCGTTGCGCCGACAGGATGACCCTTGCTCTTCAGACCGCCATCGACGTTCACGGGGATCCTCCCGCCAATATACGTCTCACCCTCTTCGATCATCTTGCCGCCTCCACCCTTTTCGCTGAACCCAAGGTCCTCGTAGGCAAGGATCTCAGCGATCGTGAAGCAGTCATGCACATCGGCCACGTCAACGTTCTCGGGCCCGATGCCTGCCATCTTGTATGCGTTTCGCGCCGCCTCGACGGCGCTGGGAATCTCACTGAGATTCTCTCTCCTGAGAACGGACATAGGTGCAGTTGCAGAGCCTAGTCCCGCGATCCACACAGGCGTGTCAGCCTTCTTTGCGTTCTCCTCGTTCGTGACTATCATGCACGCGGCGCCATCCGCGTTGGCGCAGCAGTCGTAGAGGGAGAGCGGAGTGGCGACCATCCTCGAGCCGAGAGCCTTCTCGGCGGTTATCTCCTTCTGGAACATCGCATTCGGATTCTTCGTGCCGTAGTGATGGTTCTTCACGGCGACCGCAGCCATCTGCTCTCTCGTGGTGCCGTACTCGTACATGTGCCTGTGAGCGAACATGGCATAGTATCCGGGGAATGTCGTCCCGAATCCGGATTCCCACTGAACATCCCCGACCCTGCCCATGAGCGCGAGGATCTCAGGCGTGGACAGCTCCAGCATCTTCTGCACGCCGAGCACGGCGACGGTGTCATAGATACCCGCCCGAATGTAGGCGTCGGCGGTAGCGAGAGCAGCGCTGCTCGACGCGCAGGCGGCCTCTACCAGGAACGTCGGCTTGGGGTTCATGCCGAGGTACTCAGCGACGACACCTGACAGCGATCGCTGCCTGTGATACTCAGGAGAGGAACCGACGATGAGCGCGTCGAGGTCCTTCTGATGCAGCCCGCAGTCCTTGAGGGCCTCCCTGAAAGGCTCGAACGCGAGCTCCTGTACCGTGACTTCCCTTTTCCCGAACTTGCCATGACCTATCCCAACAACGCCTGTCCGCATGTGGTCACCTCATATGTACTGACCGCCGTCTACCTTAATGACCTCTCCGGTCGTGTGCCTGGACTTCTCGCTGCAAAGGAAGACGACGCAGTTCGCCACGTCCTCGGGCTTGCCGATCCGGCCGAAGACGGTCTCGTCCCTCGCTATCTGCAGGAACTTCTCCGGGATCTGCGACATCATCTCCGTCTCGATCATGCCCGGCGCGACTGCGTTAACGTTCACGCTGGACCGCCCGAGCTCCTTCGCCAGAGCTTTGGTGAGCGCGATTATGCCTCCCTTCGAGGCGGAGTAGTTCGTCTGGCCGAACTTGCCCCTCAGGCCGTTGATGCTGGTGATGTTGACTATCTTGCCGGAGCCCTGTTCCTTGAATATCGGCGTGGCGGCTCGTATGTAGTTGAAGTAGCCCTTGAGGTTCACCTCGATGACGCGGTCCCACTGTTCCTCTGTCATCTTCCAGATCACGCCGTCCCAGTTTATGCCAGCGTTGCACACGAGTATGTCGAGCCCGCCGAACTCCTTGACGACCTTTTCGATCATGTTCTGCGCGTCCTCGAAGCTCGCGACATCCGCCTGAACGACGAGGCCCTTCCTCCCCATCTTCTCGATCTCGGCGACGACAGCCTTCGCCTCTTCGTCGTGCTTCCTGTAGTTTATCGCGACGTTCGCGCCTTGCTCGGCGAGCTTGAGCGCAATGGCGGTCCCGATTCCCAGGCTCCCTCCGGTCACAATTGCATTCTTCCCTTCCAGTTCCATTGTATCCCCCTCAAAGAAAGTTTAATAGGCGGAGCGCGTTAATGCGGCGACTCTATTTAATCCTTAGCGAGGGGAGGTTAATGGCCAGAACGGAGAAGGTTTTGAGTGCGAAAGAGGCGGTCGAGCGCTTCGTGAAGGACGGATGCTTCGTTGCCATCGGCGGGATGCACATGCACAACAACACGATGGCGCTCATTCGCGAGGTCATCCGGCAGAACGTCGGAGTCGGAAGGCTGATCACGAGCCCCTCTGGCTCCGTGAACGCGGACATGCTCATCGGCGCGGGTCTTGTGGACGAGCTCTACTGCGCATATGTCGGTATGGAGCACCTCGGACTCGCTCCCAACTTCAGGAAGTTCGCGGAGAGCGGAAAGCTGAAGGTCCGCGAGTGCGATGAGGCGTTCGTCACGTACACGCTCCGAGCGGGGGCCAGCTCCATGCCCTTCATTCCGCTGCCGAAAGGTCTGGAGGCGACGTCCGTGCCGTCCATGAACGAGGATGACTACAGGTGGACGTCGGACCCCTTTGGCGGGGAGAAGGTCGCGTGCCTTCCTGCGCTGCAACCAGATGTCGCCCTGGTTCACTGCCAGAAGGCGGACCAGTACGGGAACGCGATATTCGAGGGCAGCAAGTTCAACGACTTCCTCATGATCAAGGCGAGCGACAAGGTCATACTCCAGGTAGAGGAGGTCGTGCCGCACGAGTATATGCTCGAGAATGCCATGCGCGTCGATGTTCCCGCGTTTGTCGTGGATGCCGTTGTCAATACGCCGTTCGGCTGTCATCCCACAGCGTCGCACAAGTACTACCGGTACGACGAGGATCACATCAAGGAATACCTGGGAGCGTGCAAGGAGGATTTCGACGCATACCTGGACAGATACGTTCGCGGGCCGAAGGACAACGAAGAATACCTGGAGATGATCGGCGGGCGCGAGAAGGCCAAGGAGCTGATGGAGGGGGGCGTCCCATGGTAGAGGTGAAGACAGCGGAGCTGATGGCTTCGGTCCTCTCGAAGCACCTTTGCGACGGTGAGGTCGCGATCATGGGTGCTTTTAGCGGGATTCCGATGCTGGCTTCCCGCCTGGCACAGATGACGCACGCACCGAATCTCTCCTACATAACGGGAGGGAGCGGGGCGGTGAACCCGCTACTTGAGCCACTTCCAGCGTCCTCTTGCGACGATCGGCTGCTGAAGGCCGAGTGTGTTCTGCCGCTCTCTGATGTCATAGACTTCGAGGCGAGAACGGAGATTGATATATTCTTTGCCGGCGGCCTTCAGATCGATGAGCGGGGGAACTGCAATCTAATCGGCATCGGTAGGCCAGGGGAGATCAAGTTCCGCGGTCCCGGTTCTGTCGGACTGCCCTTCCTTTCGCGGTCGAGGAGGTTCGCGGTCTACGCGATGAACCACACTGCGCGGACGTTCGTGGAGAAGGTGGATTTCGTTAGCGGGCCCGGGTTCGTCGACGGCAAGGACTTCCCTGGCGGTGGGCCGTCGCTCGTGGTCACACCTCTGTGTGTGATGGACTTCGATGAGGAGAGAATGCGGCTGAAGTCCGTTCATCCGGGCGTTTCGGTGGACGATGTCGTGCAGAATACGGGTTTTGAGCTGAGAATCCCCGATGACGTGCCTCAGACGGGACTTCCAACTGAAGAGGAACTGGAGCTCATGCGGGAAATCGACCCGCTTGGTGTTGCGAGAAACTCGCTGTAGGTGGCGATTGTCACATCGATCATCCAGAACATCGAAGTTGGACTTCTGGGAAGCTGGGTCTCGTTGTGGCCGGGATTCTATTTCGGTGAAGAATATTCAGACCAAGGGTCCCTACGAGTCCTGCGACGTAAGTTCGTCAAAACAATTAGAGTGCCTATGATAACAAGCGTCGGCCCTACCATGGACAGGACGAAATGAGGGGGATATCCCATCCTCCAAGGTGGCAGGAATATGATAAGACCAATCCCAACAAAGGTCAGGGCGAAACCTGTTGTCATCGCTCTGATGTCGGGTCTGACTTCCTTACCGGGCGCTCCAATCGATTGTCTCAGGCCGTATGTGATGAGGACGATGCCCGCAATCATCAAGACCAGACTTCCCGGTGCCCCAAGAACAAGATGGCCGACGAAGCGGAAGACATCGGTGAGATCCTTAAAGTACCAGACAGCCAGAAAGAGCATCCAGAAGAGCCCCGAGAGAAGAATCAAGGAACCCAGCGTGATGAGCAGCTCTCTGAAGCCGAACTCCCGCGGGACGCGCCCTTTGTCGGAAGAAGTCACCAGAGCAAGAGTTACCGTGGCGATGACAATGAAGGCGAAACCAGTCAAACGCACCGAAGCTCTGTATTCACTGCCGGAGTGTGCTCCTATCCCAAAGATCGTGATGACTATGACGAGATAGATTCCCACCGCCAAGAGGATCAAAGACAAAGTGATGGAAACCTCTCTGACTCTCTCCATCCTCAAGCCTATCCCTCGATTCACAGAACAGTCTGGGGGTATATTGCTCTTTCGAGGGGAAATCACGAATAGGGTGCTGAGGCGAAGAAGCCTACTTGCCCAGATTCTTGGCGTGCAGGTCCAGGTGGTCGGTCTCGATCTCGACAAGCGCGCCGAAGAACTCCTTCAACCTGGGCTCTGTCGCCCTGTCCCTGAACGTCGAGTACGCCTTGATCGCGCGGTCCTCACGATCCCAGCCCTCCTGCGTGTTCTCCTTGAACTCCTGGCTGCATGTCCCAGCCTCGATCGGCGGCTTGGAGATCTTCAGGAACTTGCTTATCGCGCTCGCGTGCTCGCTCTCCACCTTCCTCAGCGACTTGAACTTGGCGAAACCGTACTCGTCCCCGCTGTTCTTGGCGACGTTCTCCGCGCACGTGTAGAACGACGTATTCCCCAGCTCCAGCTTCAACGCCGCCTCCAGGTCATCGCGGGCCTGGTCACTCAGCTCGACGTCGAACTCTTGCGGGTTCCACTTTTCCGCTTCCACAAAATACCGGGCCTTTGCACCGCAGAAGGGGCACCTTGAAGGCGGTTCGACCCCCATGAACGGGTCGCCGCAGATCCTGCATCTGAATACCTTCACCTTTGTCATGCTTCTCACCATTTGATTGGGCGAATCGGGCACAGCAGGAGGATTATAATACGCTTTCCACCGATCGAATTGGCTATGGTATGGCAATCGCCCTTATCAGGCTCGGATCGCCCCCTTCGAGGAGCGCGAAGCCCTCGTTAATCTCATCCAGCTTGAACCTGTGTGTAACGAACTCCTTGACGTCCATCTTGCCGTGCTTCACCAGATCGATGACCTTGGGGAAGTCCTGAAGACCGCAGCCGAGCGAGCCCTTGATCTCGATCTCGCGGAACATTATCTTGCCAGCGTTCAGGGAGACGTCCTTGTGCGTATAGCCGACAACGATGACCTTGCCTCCCCAGCGCACGGAGTTGAAGGCCTGCTCTATCGTCGTGGGGTTGCCTATCACTTCAATGGCTATGTCCGCACCCACGCCCGTGAGCCGTCTGATCTTCTTTGCGACATCCTCCTCCTCCTTCGCATTCAGAACCTCGACTGCACCGACCTTCTTCGCCATCTCGAGCTTCTCGTCGAAGATGTCGACCGCAATGACATTGCCACCCGCAAGGGTAGCCATCTTGACAGTTGACAGGCCTACGCCCCCGCACCCGAATATCGCGACGTTGTCCCCCGCCTGGACCTCCGCCCGGTTGACGACCGCATGATACGGAGTTGAGATCGCATCCGAGATTATCGCGCCCTCCTCGAGGGGAACCTCGTCCGGGAGCTTGAAGGCGAAAGCGGCGGGAAATGCCACGTACTCCGCGAAGCCTCCGTCCCTGTGATTTCCGACCATGATCTGGTTCGTGCACAGCGTTCCCCGCCCGGTCCGGCACATGATGCATTCGCCGCACGAGAACACCGGCGGGATGAGCACCTTGTCACCCTTCTCCACGCCCTCGACCGCCGAACCCATGTCCTCGACCGTCCCGCTGATCTCGTGGCCGAGTATGATCGGCGGCTTCTTGAACGTCGGAACCCCGTGCAGGTAGTGCAGGTCCGTCCGGCAGAGCCCGCAGGCGGCGACCTTCACCAGCAGGTCGCAGTCATCGACCTTCGGCATCGGAACGTCCTCGATCTTCAGTGGCTGACCCTTCTCATAGAACACAGCAGCTTTCATAGTCCTCCCCGCGTGGGAATGATTAGCGGTTATAAAGAATTTGACCCTTACAGGTGGGGGCAGTTGCACTCTGCGCCGTTTGGGGGATGAGCCAAGATATTTATACGGGCGGTGGATAGAACGGAATGTGCGCGTCAGGCTCCGCCTTTTGAGCTCCCTCAGGCAGATCGTTGGCGAATCGGAGTTGGAGGTCGAATTCGCTGGCGGTAGCGTCGAGAGTTTGGTCAAAGAGGCAGGAAGGAAGAACACCCAGCTCGGCGAGGCTATACTCGCCAAGGACGGGAGCATCGACTACTCCATCAATGTCATACTTAACGGAAGACCGCTGACGGAGACCGCGATGAAGGAGGAGATGGAGGACGGCGATGAAGTGACCCTGCTCGCCGCGGCGGCAGGCGGATAATTTCTTATGGACGGCTTGCATAAGTCTCAAAAAAGGGGAAGCAGGTGCTCGACAGAAAGATCGGGATAGTGGACCTCTCGAGGAACAGCGTCAAGATTCTTGACATGCCCAAGGACATCCGGGCGAGATATCTTGGCGGGAGGGGGATCAACACCTACCTTCTGCACAAGCTCCTTCGGAAAGGGGTGGACCCGCTGTCCCCGAGCAACGTTCTCATTCTAGGGGCCGGACTGCTCACAGGGACGCTCGTTCCGAACTCTTCAAGATTCAACGTCTCAACCAAGAGCCCTGAGACAGGGTTCCTTGGCGACTCCAACTGCGGCGGGTTCTTCGCCCCAGAGATGCGCTACGCGGGATTCGACCACATCATTCTCAAGGGGAAGGCCAAGAAGCCCCAGTACGTCTACGTCGAGGACGGGAACATCGAGATCCGAGATGCGAGGGACTACTGGGGAATGAACACGAACGATGCTCAGGTCTCGTTCCGCAAGGACCTCGGAGACGTGGAAATCGCGTGCTGCGGCACCGCGGGCGAGAACCTCGTGCGCTTCGCTAACCTGAGGACGGGTGTGAAGAACTCAGCGGGAAGATGCGGCACCGGAGCGGTCATGGGCTCCAAGAACGTGAAGGCCGTCGTCGCCTACGGGACGATGGGGTTGAAGATCAAGCACCCGCAGAAGCTGCTCGACGTCGTGAAGGAGGTAGAGGACTACATTCTCGGTTCTAAGATCACACCGATACTCGGCAGCGTCGGAACGCCTCTTCTGTACGAGGTGAGCAACGAACTCGGTGCGATACGGACGAAGAACAGCCAGCTCAACCAGTGGTCGGACAGCCTGAACGCCGAGAACATCGAGAAGGAAGTCGAGAAGATGATAGGCTGCTCCTCGTGCATCGTTCACTGTCGTCACAGGAACAAGCTTGGCGGGGAGGGCCCGGAGTACACGTCCGTCGGGCTCCTCGGAGCGAACGTCGGCATAGACGACGTCAAGCAGATGATAGAGCTGCAGAACATCGCCAACGACCTCGGACTAGATGTGTCCTCTGCGGGAACTATCCTCGCATGGGCGTTCGAGCTCTTCGAGCGGGGGATGATTGACGAGAAGATGACCGGAGAGAAGCTGGAGTTCGGCAACTTCGAGCAGGCGAGGTCGCTCCTGCACGACATTGCTGGGCGGGAGGGCTTCGGTGACATACTCGCAGAGAGTACGCAGGCCGCCAAGAAGTTCGGGAAGAAATCAGAGGACTATCTGATAGCGGTCAAGAACCTCCCGCAGAGCGACCCGCACGACGTGCGCTACATCAAGGCCTTCGCGCTCGGGATCGCGACGGCGTCCAGAGGAGCCGACCACCTGAGGAGCAGGCCCACGCTCGAGATCTTCCTACGACTGCCAAAGGAAGTGAAGGAGCGCATATACGGGAAGGGCGTCTCCCTGGACCCGACTTCGTATGAGGGGAAGGAGAAGACGGTTGTCTTCTCTGAGAACATCTTCGCTGTGATCGACTGCCTCGGGATATGCAAGTTCATCTGCCACGGGTTCAACAGCCCGCACTTCCTCGACTACCCGCGGTTCGAGACACTGCTGGAAGCGGCGACGGGGATGAAGTACGGACGGAGGAAGATGGAAGCCGTCGGCAAGCGCGTCGTGGACACCGAGAGGATGTTCAACATCCGACAGGGGCTGACGAGGAAGGACGACACGCTGCCCAAGCGGTACTTCGACGACCCGATGCCTCTCGGAGCCCCGAAAGGCCATCACATAGACAGGAAGGAGTTCGACGGCATGCTCAGCCGCTACTACAAGCTGCGCGGCTGGGACGAGGCCGGCATGCTGGCGCCCTCGCGTGTGGAGGAGATCGAGAGCGTGGGAGGGCTGCCGTGAAGGTGCTCAACTTCTACCCCGAGCGCTGCACGGGATGCAGGGAGTGCGCGATGGCCTGCTCTCTCGTGAAGTTCGGTGAGTGCAATCCTCGCAAGTCGGCGGTGACGGTCATCAGGGACGAGTTCAAGCGGTACGAGTACGCCGTCTTCTGCCTGCAGTGCGACGAGCCGGTCTGCGAGGACGTCTGCCACCAGAACGCCTACACGGTCGTGGACGGAGTGGTCAAGCACGATGACGACAGGTGCATCCACTGCCGCCTGTGCGCGGCGATGTGCCCGTACTCCGCCATCACGGTGCACGGGAAGGACATCGTGAAGTGCGACCTCTGCGATGGGGACCCGACGTGCGTGAAGTACTGCGCCACGAACGCGCTCGTATACGAGGAAGAGACGAAGGAGATGGCGCTGAAACGCAAAGAGATGGTTGAGCGGATCCTCGGGACACCCTAATGGGGTCAGGGGCTACGTTACTCTCGAACTCGAGGCCCCGCGAAGACGGGAGATAGGAACCTATCATCCAGTATGTCATCCTGCAGCTCGGATATGTCCTCACCCTTCCGCATCAGACTCATCATGTAACCCGAGTTCCTGAGAGTACCAACGAACTGCATCCCCGCAAGCTTCCCGCCTCGCAGCAACATCTTCTTCACAACTCGGTCAGTAACGAACTTCTCTTCGCTCAGGTTCTTGTCTTCAAAGGAAGCCATGCCCATCGAGAGTGCGGAGACGCCGAAGACGTCGATGATGTTCACGGTGAATGACCCGCTGAACGTGGTCTCCACACCCGCCATGTTCTCTCCCGCTATGCGGCCCTGAAGGACAGCGTTCGGCCATATCGCGTTCATCATCCTCTTCCCCCGCAGAGGGTCAAAGGACTCGGTGAGGTCGCCCGCCGCGTAGACGTCCCGCCTGCTCGTCCTCATGTGCTCGTTCACGAGTATGCCCGTGTTCTTGCGGATGCCAGAGCCCGCCAGGAATCCGATGTTCGGGCGGACGCCGATTCCCATGACGACCATCTCGCAGGGAAGGCGCTTCTTACCGATTTCAACGCCCTCGACCTTCTTCCCGCCAATGATCCGCGTGACCTGACACCCGAGACGGAAACGGATGCCCTCGCCCTCCATGATCCTCTGCAGCCTCCCGCCAATGTCAGGATCAAGCATCCTCGGAAGCACGGAGTCGAGCATCTCGACCACGGTGATTCCGAGTCCCCGCCTCCTGAGTGCTGTGGCAGCTTCGATGCCGATGAAGCCGGCGCCTATCACGACCGCGTGTTTCTTGTTCCTCATGTATCTCTGAATTCGTCTGACGTCCTCCAGTGACGTGAGAGTGAAGACGCCGCGCTTCTCAATCCCATCAATCGGAGGGACGAGAGGAAGGGACCCCGTGGCGATGAGCAGTCTGTCGTATTTCAGCTTCCGCCCGTCGATGACGATACGCCCATCTGTCGGCAGAACCTTCGTTACTTCCTTCCCAAGTCTCAGGTCCACACCTAGGTCATCGAAATGCCCGCGCGGGAATCGGACTATCTTGGATGGTTCAATCTCCCCCGCCAAAACCGCGGGCAGAGAGCAGAGCGAGTACGGCGACCGCTTCTGCTTGGCCACAATCATGACCTCGGACTGCCTGTCGTGCTTCCTTATCGTCTCTGCGGCGCTCACACCCGCCGCACCGCAACCGATTATGACGTGTCTCATGCTCGCCTGACGATGCTGCCGCGGATATATAAGTGATAAGTGCGAAAGGACTAACTACGGGATAGGCGATTCTCGACCGACCGTGATGGGATGACCTACTACGATGACCCCGAGAGGCGGAGAGCGCGGGCCGTCGCGGCCACGATATTGCTCTTTGTAGCCGGCGTCATCTTGATCGTGCTCTACTTCATCATGACGCAGGTTCTGCCCGGAGGCTCTGATTCCGGTTACGCGCAATGGGATGAGCTGGGAGAGATGTTCGTCGATATGGGCATCATACTGGGTGTACTGGGCGTCCTTTTCATCATTCTGGGCTTCGTATCGGCGGTCTACAGCACCCTGATGGTGCGGAGGCCTCGGAAGAAGATGCCGCGCAAGGTCCTGAGACCCAAGTACAGATAGGCCGTCAGAAAGCGTATAATAGCCCGATTGACTAATGCCCCTGGGGAGAGACATGCCGACTGATAGGATCACAATGGCCCACGGCGCAGGAGGGGCGGTGATGGGGTCGCTCATCAAGGACAGGATTCTCAAGCACCTGGGTGGAACGGCGGATGACAGGCGGATCGAGCTGGCACTCGAGGAGCTCGATGACTCCGCTGTCGTGGACGGCATCGTCTTGAGCACGGACTCCTACGTCGTCAAGCCGATCTTCTTCCCAGGCGGGGACATAGGCAGCCTTGCGGTTGCGGGAACGATAAACGACCTCTCCGCGGTCGGCGCTGAACCTCTTGCACTCTCCTGTGGCCTGATAGTCGAGGAGGGATTCCCGCTCGAGGACTTCGACCGCCTGATCGCGAGTAGTGGCAGGACGGGCAGGGAGGCGGGAGTACCCATCGTGACAGGCGACCTCAAGGTCATGGAGAAGGGCGCGCTCGATCAGATCGTGGTCAACACCTCCGGCGTAGGGAAGAGAAGCCCCTACCTGGACTCCAACATCGAGGAGGTCAAGCGGTACAGGGAGTTCGATTCGAAGTGGATAAGGGACTCGAACGTGCGCGTGGGCGATGTGATAATCGTCTCGGGCTACCTAGGCGATCATGGGATAACGGTGCTCTCCTTCCGCGAGGGCTACGGCTTCGAATCGAAGCTTCAAAGCGACGTCGCTCCTCTGAACAAGATGATCGGCGGGGCTCTGGAAGAGGGCGGCATCGTTGCCATGAAGGACCCGACGCGCGGTGGGTTCTCGAACACGCTGAACGAGTGGGCAGAGAAGTCCAACGTGGGGATAGCGGTGAGGGAAACGGACATCCCGATCCGTGAGGAGGTCCACTCCGCGTGCGAGATGCTGGGATTCGACCCGCTGGACATAGGCAACGAAGGCAAGATCGTTGTGGCGGTGGTCAAGGAGAAAGCAGAGACGGTCCTCGACGCCCTGAAGTCCTTCGAGGAGGGAAAAGATGCTGTGATCGTCGGCGAGGCGACTTCGGACGTTAGGGGCGTGGTTCTGGAGACGCTCGTTGGCGGGAAGAGGATTATAGACATGCCCGTCGGTGACCCGATACCGAGGATTTGCTGACAACGGGACGCGAACTCTACGGCAAGACACTCGGATTCACGAACCAGTCGATGGTCCATCCGCCAGTTTCTCGGATGAGACAGACCATCCCTGCCTTGGGGAAGTCAACAGCGGCGCAGTCAGGAATGCCGAACACGAGGTGGCTGACCAGGCGGTTCATGAAGGGCAAGTGGCCGACAAGCATGACATCGTCCTCCTCGCTCGCGAGCGTCTCCGCTGCGGGAAGAACGTCGTCCGTCGGTGCTATGCCTGAAATCGGGACTACGCCCTTTGGCGGGGAGAGATGCTTCCCGATGATCTCGGCGGTCTCCTCTGCCCGCTTCTTCCCGCTGTGTCGAATCTGATTCACCTTCACTCCTGCGTCGAGGGCGAACTTGCCAACTCTGTCCGCTTGCCTCTCACCGAGGTCCGATAGAGACCTCTCAGGATCCTCTGCCTCGCTCTTCGGGTCAGCGTGCCGCACGAGATATAGGTTCATTCTCACTCCTCCCTTTCTCCGATTGGCGAACGTCCTCCCGCCTTTTATCCGTTCCTCCCTGCGAGAACCACATGAGATACGAGCTCACTTGGCCTCGGCGTACTTGGAGTACTTGTACAGGATGTTGCAGCTGCCCTCGGCGCTCACCATGCACGGCCCGACGGGGTTCGTAGGCGTGCAGGTCTTCGCGAACAACGGGCACTCCTCGGAACGAATGATGCCCCGCAGGACCTCTCCGCATCTGCAACCCTTGGGCTCCTTGAACTCCTTGTCCTTGAGCTCTGCCAGATCGTCCTCGAACCTTTGGCGAGCGTCGTATTCCTGGTATTCGTCCGACAGAACGAGTCCGCTCCCGGGAATGGTCGGGAATCCTCTCCACTTGGTGTCGGCGGGCTCGAAGACCTCATCCATGACCTTGATCGCGGCGGGGTTGCCCTCGGGCTTCACCACGCGCTTGTATTCGATATCCACTCTTGCCGCTCCCTCCTCCTTCTGCTTGGCGAGCATGTAGACGCCCATGAGAAGGTCGAGCGGCTCGAAGCCAGCGATGACCTGAGGTATGCCGTGCTCCTCGGACAGGAACTCATACGGCCTGGAGCCGATGATAGTGCTCACGTGCCCCGGTTCGATGAGACCGTCGAGCCTCACCTCGCCCATCTCCACTATCGCCTTCAGTGCTGGCGGAATGACTCTGTGACAGCTCAGGAGTGAGAAGTTCTTGGGCGGTCTCCTGGAAACTGCCACTGCTATGCTCGGAGTCGTGGTCTCGAAGCCCACTCCGATGAAGACGACCTCATTGCTGATCTTATCCGCCAGATCCACGGCGTCGTTCACGCCGTAAACGATTCGGATATCGTGGCCCTCCGTCTTCGCGTCCGAAAGCGACTCTTCCACACCGGGGACCTTGATCATGTCGCCGAAGACGGTAATAGTCTTCCCGGCCTTCGCGAGAGCGATGGACTCCTCGATCTCCTTGGCGGTCGTGACGCAGACCGGGCATCCTGGACCCTGTCTGATGTCGACGCCAACGTCCTCGAGCAACGGTTGCAGCCCGTGCCGCACGAGCGTATCCTGGTGCGTCCCGCATACATGCATCAACGTGATCTGCAGGTCCATCTCCCTGAGCTTCTGGAGTATTCTGTCCGCCATCTCCTTGTCGCGAAACCTGAACATCAGTCCACAACCAGCTTTAGATTCGTGACTATGCAGTCCCTTCCGCTAACGATTTCCACGTTCTCGCCGCACTTGGGACAGGAGAAGCGGGGCAGTCGGAGGTGGTCGAGCGGGTCGTCCGACCTTCCAATGGGACCCTCGTAGCCGCACTTCCCGCACTTGACCTTGGCCTTCTTCTCCTTGATGATGAGCTTGGAGCCCTTGAGCGGGCCGTCCTTTGAGAGCACCTCGTACGAGAAGAGGCACTGTTCCTTTCCCAGCAGAGTGAGCTCGCCGATCTCGAGCTCGACCTCCTCGACAGCACTTGCATCGTGCTTCCTAATCTCTTCCAGAACAACCTCCACGAGGCTTGACATGACGGAGAACTCATGCAACGTTCCCACCGAGGATCTGATCGAAGAAGGCGAGGGTCTCCTGGGCCTCCTCCTTATCGAGGACTTGAATCGCGAATCCCGCATGAACAATGACATACTGGCCGACCACCGCATCGGTCAGCGAGACATCGACCTCTCTCTTGATTCCGCCGAAGTCGACCGTGGCGACGTCGCCCTTTATGTCAAGGACCTTGGCGGGTATGGCTAGACACACGATGGATAGAATGGAGGTTGCGGTTATAAAGCTGACGAGGAGCAATGATGGAGTTGAGCGATGTACACAGAAGTCGTGACAGCGCTACTCCCTGACGCCCACGATTACGTTCTGCCCAGTCGAGATCCCGCCATCCCCGTTCGGTATCCTGTTGTGAAGGACGACCTCCAGACCTCTCTCCTTCGCGAGTTCCGTCACCATCATCACGATCGAGAGATTGTACGTCACCCCACCTGAGAGACCGATCCTCTTTGAGCCGATCTCGTCCGCCTTTGCTGCCGAGAGCTCGACAAACTCCTTCATCAGACAGTGAATGAATGAATGTGCAACGTCCGCCTTGAGCTGTGGCGTCGCCTCCTCCTTGCTCATGATCGAATCCAGCTGCGCGAAGAGCGGGAGTGTCTGAATCTCCAGACCATTCGTGCCCCTCGCCTCGGTCTCGAAGTCGAACCTGTTCCTCCCTCTAGCAAGAAGCCGTTCGAGCTTCATAGCGGGCTCGCCATCGTAGGTGGTTTTGTTGCAGACGCCGAGATACGCAGCAAGTGCGTCCAAGACCCGCCCGAAGCTGCTTGTCTTGGGTGCTTTCTCCATGGCCTTCCTCAAGACCCTGCTCTTCTCCGCATCGAAGATGTCCTTCGGCTGGCGAAGGCTCTCGAATATGCCGAACACGAGCCTGTCCGGTTCGAAAACCGCCCTGTCTCCCCCTATCAGCGGGATGTACTGCAGGTGCGCGAACCTCTCGTAGCCGTCGAGCCTCGCGGAGAGCGCCTCACCGCCCCAGATCTTGCCGTCCTCTCCGTAGCCGGCGCCGTCGAACGTCAGCGTGACCAGCTCGTCCAGACCGTGCTCCGCCATCAAAGAGGCCGCGTGAGCCCAATGGTGTTGGATCTCCACGACCTCGGCCATGAACTCCTTCGCGAACTCCTTGCCGACCCTTCTCGTCGTGTACATCGGATGAAGGTCGATTCCCACGGCATCGAGGCCATCAATCCCCGCCAAGTCCATGAGCTTCCTCGTAGCATCCATCTGGAAGTCGAAGACGCCGTAGTGTGTCGTATTCCCTATGTACTGGCTCACCAACAGCTCGCCGTTCCTGGATATGGATGACGTGACGTTCCTCTCGGCACCGACGCCGAGGACCTTCTTCTTGTGCAGTATCGGAATAGGCTTCGGGACGAAACCCCTCGACTTCCTGACGAAGAACCTGCTCCCGTTGAAAGGGATTACGACCGAGTCGTCAACGCGGTTGATGATCTCGCGGTTGTGCAGCAGATAGATTTCCACACCGAGCCTGAATGCCTCGTCATGGGTGAGCGCCATCGGCTCGCCGGGCGGGTTCGCGGACGTCATAATCAGGGCGTCGTGGTCGATGTCTCGGAAGATGAGATGCTGCACTCCCGTATAGGGGATGTACAGGCCGATGCTATCAAGACCAGGGGCCACATCCTCGAGCAGCTCGTCGTGCTCCCCATATCTCTTGGGAACGAGGACAATCGGTGTTTCGGGGGAGGTCATAAGCCTCTTCGCCTCTTCCGAGATGTGAGCATACTTCTCCGCGGTCTCGACATCGCGCACCATAACTGCGAAGGGTTTGTACGGACGATTGTACCAGCTTCGGAGCCTCTTTGTCTGCTCCAGCGTGCAGACCATATGCGTGCCTCCCCAGCTCTTCACGATTCCGAGCTTGCCCTTGTCGATCATCTCGGAGAACCTCCTTACGGAGTCGTTGGCGGGGAGCTGCACGCACTGGTCGTTGTAGAGAAGGTACCTTGGTCCGTCGTGCGGGCAGGATATGGTCTGCGCATGGAACCGCCTGTTGAGCGGATCCGCATACTCCTTTTTGCACGTCGGACAGAGCTCGAAAAGGGACATCGATGTGTTCTTCCTGTCGTACGGGAAGTCCCTTATCACTGAGAACCGCGCACCGCAGTTCGTGCAGTTCGTGAACGGGAAACCGAACCTCCGGTCCTTCGTGCTGAATATCTCGCCTATGCAGTCGTCGCACAGTGCGATGTCGGGCGGTATGGACGCCTCCTTCGAGCCCGCGACGCTGTTCACGATCTCGAATGTCTCGAAGACATCCTCACACGACCCGGAATCCTTCTCGATGTTGTCTATCCTCGCCAAGGGCGGTAGCTCTGCCTTCAGCGTGTTCAGGAACTCGTCCTCGCCCCGGTCCAGGCAGACCTCGACGTTCGAGCCGTTGTTCCTCACGTATCCCTTCAAGCCGAGCGACGTAGCGACCCGGTAGACGGTGGGCCGAAAGCCCACGCCTTGAACCACACCATAGAGATAGAGCTTCATTCAGTGAGCCTCAGTCCATTGGCAATCCCAGTGCGCGCATCAGATCCTCGATACCCTCCCCGTGCTTTGCGTCCGTGTAGACGACCGTAGCCTTCGAGCCCAGTTCCCTCGCGTCCTTCCCGAGGGTCTTTGGATCGACCTCCATCGCCTCTGCGAGGTCCGTCTTGTTGATGGCGATGACGTCCGAGAGCCCGAAGATAAGAGGATGCTTCATGATCATGTCGTCGCCCTCGGTCACAGAGACGACGACCATCCTCTTGTCCGTTCCCAATGCGAAGTCCGCCGGGCACACGAGGTTCCCGACGTTCTCTACGAAAAGAACACTAATGCCATCCAGGTCCATGTGCTCGAGCGCGTGGTCGACCAGATGCGCGTCGAGGTGGCACTCCTTGCCCGTATTGACGTTCTCCACCGGTACGCCGTGCTTCTTGAACCGCTGATAGTCGGCGTTCCCGGCAACATCGCCCGCGATCACCGCGGCGGAGATGCCCCTGCCCTGGAGAATATCGATCATCTTCTCCGCCAAGAGCGTCTTTCCCGCCCCTATCGAACCCATTATGTCGATGGACACTATCCCTTTTTCGCGGAGAAAAGCCCTGTTCTTCTGTGCGATTTCCCTGTTCGCTTGGAGAAGGTCGACCCCTGACCTGACCTCCACTAGTTTGTGCATTGGCTTGTGGAGAATTATCCTGAATGGTATATAGCTCTTTTGCCACGATGGATATCGAACCCGGGCATACGCGTTTCGTCATACCTTGCGTCTGTCACGCACGACTTCCGCTCACCTATAAATACGGAAATGGGTTATTGAGCGCAGGTGCTTCGAGATGGGGAGGAAGGGCGTTATCGATTCGTTCAGAAAGGGAGATCATCTCGCTTTGCACATTCTGATTCTAGCGGGGAATGAGGATGAGCGTTAGCAGGCAAGAACTGGCAGCGGCCATCGGGGCCGGCAGGGTCGCGGAGGACCCGACAACTGGAAAACCGGTGGCGAAGATAACGACGACGCAGGAGCTTGTCAAGCTCGTAGGGTTCTGCTCGAGCAAGAAAGCGAACCTCGTCGTGAAGAGGAGCAAGGACTTCTGGGCATCCGGTTCTGGGAATGGAGATGTGCTTCTCGACATGGACCAGCTTAACAGGTCCGTGAGGGTCGATCCGAACGACCTCTTCGTCAGCTGCGGGCCTGGTACCGCGGTCGCCGAGCTCATCGACGAACTCGAGAAGCAAGGCATGACGCTCGCAGCGCTCCCCGCCTCGAACGAGATGTCCGTGGGGGAGTGGCTGCTCTGGAGAAGGGCAAGCTTCGGAACGATAGCGAACGGCGACGTGTCGAACGAGATACGCTCCGTCGACCTCGTCCTCGGAGACGGCAAGGCGCTAGAAACGGGGTACGAGGCAATCTCCAACTTCGGTACAGGCTACGACCTCAACCGCCTGACGGTCGGTTCCTGCGGGATCTTTGGGATACCCGCCTGGGTCCATTTCTTCATTCGACCGATGCCTCCCGAGGTGAGGCTTCTGAAATACTCCCTGTCCGTCGACCAGCTGTCCGCCTTCCTCGGCAAAGTCTCGGGGATCTACGACGTTCACGACATCACGATTTCAGCGGGAGTTGACTCCGGACCCAAGCCTATAGTGCGAATCGCAATCCTCCGCGCGGGAGAGGCCAACGACGAGATTGAGGAAAGGATCGATGAGATCGGAGAGGGCCACAGCGCGACGAAGCTGGAATCGGAGAAACCGAACTCGTTCAGGTTCCTCTCGAAGAGGGGGAAGTTCGAGTTCGCGGACGAGATGGTCCTGCCGCAGAAGGGAATCCCTGATCTGCTTGAGACCATGAAAGAACCACTCGCCAGAATGGAGCTCGACTTCACAATCTTGACATCGGGTCTCTGCGCAGTCCGGGCGCTGGTCGTTCCCGCCAGAGCGAGACTCGGGCACGAGGACATCGACTCAGCCAAGAGGAAGTTCCAGGAGTCCGTGTTCACGACGGGCGGATTCATCCGCGACGTGGACCTCTGGACTCAGGACATGCAGGAGGGCGGCGCGTCGGCCTTCTGCGCGCTCAAGAGCGCCTTCGATCCCCGCATCGTGACATCGAAACACATCGTTGGAAAGGTCTCGAGCCAACATGCCGTTGGAGCTTGCGCGCGGGCCTCGTCATCGAGGATTGGGGAATCCTCCAGGGGGATAATGAGGGTCCTCCCGAGGAAGAGGGGGAAGCTGGACAATGGGCTGAGCAGGAAACTCGTTGAACTCATTGGCGAGGACAACGTCGCCCTAGACATGTTCAGGCGCTTGCTCTACTCACACGATCTGGCGCCTCTTCCGAAGCTCGTAGGCATCCCGTTCGAGGTCCTTCCCGATGCGGTCGTGAGGCCGAGGAACGTGGAGGACGTGCAGAAGCTGGTCGAGTTCGCCAGGGAGCACAAGATTCCGATCATACCGCGAGGAGGGGCGAGCTGGGGCTTCGGCGGGGCGGTTCCCAACCAGGGGGGCATCGTGCTCGACATGTCCCGCATGAACAAGATACTCGAGATCGATGAGGACAGCCGCATCGCCATCTGCGAGTCTGCCGTCACCTGGCTCGATATCTCCGAGGCCGCCGAGCTCAAGGGGCTGTTCCTGCCCACTTATCCCGGCAGCGCAAGGATCGCAACGGTCGGAGGCTGGATGAACACCGGAGGCGCGGGAATCGGGGCCTACGGGGCTGGAACGTCGGTCCAGCTTATTGAGCACATGCAGGCGGTCCTCGGTGACGGTAGAATCCTGAACACCGACGTGGACGGCGCCTCTGGCAAAGGACCCGACCTGAACGCCCTCATATCGGGGTCAGAAGGAGGACTCGGCATAGTCACGAAGGCTGCCGTCAGACTGCGGCCGATGCCCGAGGAGATCCGACCCCTTGCGTATTCGTTCGACAAGCTCCCGGCGATGGGGAAACCGCTGAGGGAGATCGGCCACTCGCAATCCCTCCCGTACAACGTGTCCTTCTCCGACGGCAACTACTTCGATTTCGTCCGCCTGCTCGGCAGGGAAGCCCCGGAGGTCGGTTCTCTTCTGAGCGTCACACTGGCGGGCTCAGCGAAGTCGAATGAGGCGGAGGAGGCGATGATCGATGGAATCGTCGAGAAGGGGGGAGGAAAGAAAGAGTCCGAGGATTTGGCGGTGCACGAATGGGAGGAGCGCACGTACGAGATGAGGATCAGGAGGCTCGGGCCGGGCGGGGCTCTGGGCGAGGTTGTCCTTCCCGTGACCGCGTTCTCGGAGATGATGAAATCCGCCGCCAAGATAGCTAAGGAGCTCAAAATGCTCTCCACCCTGAAGGGGGTTCTCATCGACAGGAACTGCGTTGCGTTCATGCCCTTCTACGTCGCGGACGAGCGGTATGCCATCGCCTCGTTGGCGTCGATGGGGTTCGTCAAGCACATCCTCGACAGGGCTGTGGAGCTTGGCGGGCGCGGTTCCGGTCTCGGCCTCTGGTTCTCGTGGAACCTGGACAATCTGCACGGCAAACTGGGCGGGGACATAATGACGAGCGTGAAGCTGACGCTCGACCCCGACGATATTGTCAATCCGGGGAAGTTCTTCGAGATGAGGATGCGCTACGGGGTAGGTATCCCCGGTCCGCTGATGGCCGTGGGCCTCGACATGCTGGCGATGGTGAAGAAGGCGTTTCCAAAGACAAAAATAGGCGGGCTACCCTCTGGAGTACGATAGCATGGTGGACATCGGCGAGATAGAGCTCGATATCTATGCATGTCTGCAATGCGGCTACTGCAAGGGGACGTGTCCAGCGTACGACATGTTCGGATGGGAGTCGGACAGCCCAAGGGGGAAGATGTTCTACCTGAAGCAGCTTCAGGAGCGAAGCATACTCGACAAGAACCCCAAGGAGATGGATCCGCAGTTCTTCGAGGCGCTCTTCCACTGCACATCATGCGGGGCGTGCGACGAGGTCTGCCATGTCGACATCAAGCTCTCCGACGTATGGGAGCAGGTGAAGGAGGAGTTCGTCCGGGCAGGATTCGAGGGCCTTCCAGGCCATAAGGAATTGGCCAAGAGGATATACAATCCCGAGAAAAGGAACCCCTTTCTGGATCCCAACGACCTGGAGAAGGACAAGCTCAAGAACAGGACCGCCTGGGTCCCGGAGGACCTGAAGACCAGCGACAACCCAGAGGTCCTCTACTTCGTGGGTTGCACGGAGGCCTACAGGATGCAGTTCCTTGCCGAGGCGACGGCGAGGCTCATCGAGGCCACCGGGGTCAGGTTCGACGTTCTTGGGACCGATGAGTGGTGCTGCGGCTCCCCCTTGCTTCGAACGGGACAGGGGGACGGGATAAAGGCCGAGTATGTCAACCACAACGTCCGAGAGGTCGAGCGGAGAGGCGCGACCACGCTCGTCACTGCGTGCGCTGGCTGCTTCAAGACGATCAAGGAGAATTACCCTCTCTATCACGGCAAGCTGAACTTCGAGGTGAAGCACATCACCGAGTTCCTGGCGGATTCTATCAAAGCTAAGAAGCTCGAGTTCACGAAGGAGTTCCCCAAGAAGGTCGCCTACCATGATCCATGCCATCTCGGCAGGCACGCGAAAGTCTTCGACGCACCGAGGGAGGTCCTCAAGGCGATACCGGGACTGGAGCTCCTGGAGATGAGAAGGAATAGGGAGAACTCGAGATGCTGCGGTGCGGGCGGCGGCTTCAAGATCGCCTTCAACGAGCATGCGGAGAGCATCGCCGCGGAGAGGGTCTTGGAGGCTGTCGAGACGGGCGCTGAGCTCATAGCGACCCCGTGTCCCTTCTGCGTCGTCAACCTCAACGCGGGAGCGAAGAAGGCCGGCATCGACATGAAGACCATGGACGTCGTCCAGATAGCCCACCAGTGCCTCTGACGCACTCGCCCCAGCCAATATCGTTTTATATCCACCGCGATTGAACCTTCAGGGAGTCTGAGATGAAAGTCGCCATGCTCACGCACAGCACCAAGCCCCGTGGGGGAGTGGTCCACGCCCTCCACCTCTCCGAGGCCCTCACGGACCTCGGGGTGGACGTTCATCTGTTCTCGTTGAGGAAATGGCGGGAGGAATCATACGCGCACGGGTTCTTCAGGGAGGTCTCCGTTCCGTTCGACGTATTCCCCTACCGCGCTCGCGGCAACCTCAACGAGGATGTCAAGAGGATGATCTCCACGTACGATGAGAACCTCCCGCTCGATTTCGACATATATCACACTCAGGACTGCATCGGAGGGAACGCACTCAACCTGCTGAAGAAGAAAGTCAGCGCCCCGACCATTCGGACGGTGCATCACGTTGACGAGTTTCGCGGCCCAGTACTAACGAAGTTCCAGGAGGATTCCATAAATCTGTGCGATGTGAAGGTTACGGTCTCGGAATACTGGAAGAAGAAGCTGAAGAAGGAGTACGGCGTGGACTCCCACGTCGTCCATAACGGCGTGGATGTGAAGAGGTTCGATCCTGAACGATACCCGAAACCTGAGCGGGCTGGTGTGGACATCCTCTTTGTCGGCGGGCTCGAGGCCAGAAAGGGCCTGGAGCATCTCTTCCTAGCGGTGGAGAACCTGCTGCCTCAACATCCAGATACGAGGCTGACGGTGCTGGGGAGGAGCGGGATGACATCGGCACAGGAATTCGACGAGAGAAGGCTCTTCTCCATCCTCGCGAAGAGACTTGGAATAGGCAGGAATGTTCGCTTTCTGGAACAGGTGAGCGATGAGCAACTGCCCAGCCTGTACGCGCTCTGCGATCTCCTCGTGCTCCCCTCGCGAATGGAGGGGTGGGGGCTGGCTCTGATGGAGGCGATGGCCATGATGAAGCCCGTGGTCGCAACGAGGGTGGGAGGCATTCCTGAACTCGTAGAGGACGGAAAGACAGGATATCTGGTGGACCTCGGCGACGTCCTGGGGCTTTCCGAGGCGATTGCCAAGCTGATTGACAACCCTGCACTGAGGAAGAAGATGGGCCGCCAAGGCAGGCGGTCCGCGAAGAAGTATACGTGGGACAACGCGGCAAGAAAGACGCTGCAATTGTATAAGACAGCCTTGGCGGGGTCGACATGAAGACATTCCGGTCAAGCGCCAGATGGATCGGTGAGAAGCAGGGAGAACTGACGTTCGAGAACGGTGAGAAGGTCGATTTCTCCTCTCCAGTGGACTTCGGCGGGATGGATGGCTTCGTCGTCCCCGAGGAACTCTTGATCGCCTCCTTGAACGCCTGCCTCCACGTGACCTTTCTCACGTTCGCCCAGAAGATGAGGATCGAGGTCCGGTCCTTCGAGTCGGAGGCGGAGGGCCATCTGGATGAGACAAACGACACGATACGGTTCGTCGGGTGCACGGTTCGCCTGCGGGTGCTGGTGGCGTCTGAGAGGGATGTCAAACGCGCAGAGAAAGCCGTCTCCTTGGCAGAGAAGAGATGCTTCATCTCGAACTCAGTGAGTTTCGAAGTGAGCATGGAGTCCACGATCCGCGTCGGCGAGATCGAATAACCTACTTCAGGAGGGCCTCTGCCACATCAATTGCGTCTTTGGCGAACACGAGAGAGGGTCCCCCGCCCATCTCGACGCCAATCGCGCCCGCCTCTAGAATCTCGTCCTTCGAGGCTCCCGCATCAATCGCCTTCTTGACGTGCGCTAGCACGCACGACTCCGACCGGACGGCGACGGAGCAAGCCACCGCGACTATCTCCTTTGTCTTTCGCGGCAGATGTCCGTCCTTGTAGGTCGACTGCAAGAGCGAACGGAAACCCTCATAGAGGTCGGGCATCTCCTTCCGAATCTTCTCCTGGCATTCGTTCCTGTCCTCGATTGCCTTGGCTACAGGTTTCATCAAATTTCCTCCGTCCTCGGCATCCCGCACGTGCTACTTAAGCCCTCGGAGGACGTGAAAGCGCGCCCGCCGGGACTTCGGAAAAGGAAATATGCTCAGAAGGGATTATGGCGACGAGGGTGTTCATGACGATGAGGTTCATCAACTCGTTCGAAGTCGTCGACCTGACGGAGAAGGATGATGACCGTTGGGTGACGCTGAGAGACATGAGGGGAGAGAAGGTCAATGTCAGGGTGTCAGAGTACACGGCTTCGGATCTCCACATCGGCGGGGTGGTGGGCCTTTATCTGGAGGTCTAGATCTCCCTTTCGTATCTCTGGACCAGCATACCCTTGGCTTGCTCGAAGGGCTCTCCCACTTTCCGGAATGAGTATCTCCTCACGCACAGCTCACCAATGCCGTGACCGATGAGGATGTTGACCACGTTCTTCCTGCAGTTCGTTCTCTTGGCCAATTCCAAGAACTGATCGTACATGGCCTCTGCCAGACCCGCCGCCCTGCAGCTCGGATGGATAGACTGGTGCTCTCCGAAACACGTGTCCCCGCGGATTCTCGCTTTGTAGACGCCGACGATCCTCTCATCGAGCGCTATCCCGAAATAGCGGTGGCCGCTCTTCATCTCCCCGACGATCTCCTCTGCGGAGAGCATCCTTCTCCGCCGCCATTCCTCAGGATACTCCTTCGCCTGAGGCCAGACTGCTCGGAAGAGGTCTTCTATGTCCTTTGCGTCCGTAGGGCCAAACTCTTCTACCACCCACTCCTCATTCATCTCCCGCACCCGAAGGTTGAGCAGGGGTCGCGCCGGTGATTATCTCATTCTCAAGGTCGAACAACACGCGTGACTCGTCCCCGAGGGAGACCCGCATCTTCCTCTCTCCAGTCGCGCGGCCCACGACAGCGGTGCCCAGTTCCCTCTCCCGCAGTATGTCCAGTGTCTCATCGGTCCTGGTCCTATCACAGGTCAAGATGAACCCGCATCCAGGATACGTGAGGACCCAGGACGACATATCAACGCTTTCGGGCTTGGGAATCGCACCCACGTCCACGTCCGCTCCCACACCGGAGGTCTCGAGCAACATTGCGATAGTACCCAGAACGCCTGGATTGGATATGTCCTTCGCTGCGGACGCAGACCCCTTGTCCGCGATCTCGACGAGGGCTCCCAGCCTGAGCAGAACATCCTCCGAGGACTTCCCGCTCGTGGAATCGAAATTCAGGAATCGGGATTTCATCCTTCCAACGAGGTCTGTTGCGACAACGATGTCGTCACCGGCCTTGCAGCCGAAGCTGGACAGTGGGTTCTGAGCGGCCCCGAGAATGAACAGCGAGATGGCAGGCGAGTCGGACGCAGGCTGCACGTGTCCCCCGACGATTGGGACTCTGAACTTCAACGAACCTGCTTTCATGCCCTTGGCCAAGAGCCTTCCTTCTTGTTCGTCTCGGAAGGTGAGCGTGTTCACGATCGCCAAGGGCCTCCCTCCCATCGCGTACACGTCATTGACGTTCGCGAGGACGGAGCAATAGCCCGCCCACTCGGGGTCCTCGAGGAGTCTGGACCATATGCTCTCGGCTGCGAGAAGAAGGTAATGCCCCTCATGGTCGATGACGGCGCAGTCCTCCCCGAAACCGTGAATGGTCTGTCCCATATTCTCGACGGGGCCGAGCTCCTCGATTATCGGGGAAATCGGTCTCTTCCTCGTGAGCCCTTCGTAGTTCCTCACGAGGTCGACGATGTCCTTCAACATGCTATCATCTGTAGTAGTCCATCAGGGCTGAGCATCCCCCGCAGCGCACGCACCCCGCCAAGTTCTTCGCCGGATTGATTCCGTGCTCTTTCATGCTATCACATGCGTAGGAGTAGAACTCCTCCATGACCTCCGGTCTTGGCGGGATGGAATCCCGAAGCGGTGTTTCGTCCAACGGTCTGAGCGGGACGACGAAGGGGATGACACCCGCCTCACACATCTTGTCGATCCCCGCCAAGGTCTCGATCCGGTCCTCTCCAAGCCCCAGGATGACGTAGGAGCTCACCTGATTGGGACCGAAGACGTCGAGGGCGTTCTCCCACGCCTCGAAGTAGACATCGTAGTCGCCCGCCTTGCCTGGACACACTCTTTCGAGGGTCTTTCTATCGAGGGATTCGATATGGATGCCAATGCTGTCCGCTCCCGCAGAATGCATCGATTCGATCTCTTCCTTGGAAACCGGCTCGATCTGCACGTGGACGCCCATCCTCGCGTTATCCTTCACAGCTCTAGTTACGCTCGAGAGCATCCTCGAGCCTTTGTCCCTCAGATTGGCTGTGCCCGTTGTGAGCGTGATGTGGTCGAAGCCTTCGCCCTCCGCCGCTTCGGCAACCTCGGCAAGATGATGTGGCTTCTTCACTTCCATTGTCATCCCGTGTTTCAGCGAGAGCTCGATTCCGCAGAACTTGCACTGGTCGCCCATCTCCCACCTCACGCATCTCTGATAGACAGTCGAGCCAAGACATCTGTTCCCGTGAGCCAATGCGATCATCCGCATTCTTACACCATCAGATGTCGGCGCATCATAGAATCTGGGGTTGTCCAGAAGGTCCACCTTCGTCTCCTTGCCTCCGTCGCTGACGTAGTGTTTGTCGTCACGTTCGAGCAGATGGATCGGAGAGTCCTCCGCAAACCCGAATATGGGGACGTTCGTGACCGAATCGTGCACAAGGAGGTACCTCCCACCAGCAGGTCCCGCGCCCCACTTCCTTCCCTCCTTCAGCTCGTCAGGGGCCTTCATTCCGAGACAGAGAAGTCTGTTCTTGAGGGTGGCTTCCATCTCCATTTCTCCAGGATGTTCCCTTAAGAGAAGGAACACGAGCTATAAACGTTTTATTCGGTGGACCCGGGAGTCCGAAGGACAGTGCCCGCGCTCACTTCCGCACACTCTCCACGGCCTCCTTGATGAGGCTGGAGAAGTCGCAGTTTACGGGGATATTGGCCTCACTGAGTGCGATCAGTTCGGACCTGGGTTCAGCATCGAGGAATCCCTTCTCTGTATAGAATGACAGGAGACCCTTCTTTGCCTTGAAGTGCTCGTCGTAGTTCCTGAAGGCTCCGCAACCGATGGTCTCGACGTTGGCTGAGAAGTTGAGGAATTGGGGAACCTGCTCGGCACTTCTCTGAACCACCTCGGTCCTCAGCCTGAGAGGTGCCTTTAGGCTGTACTTGATGTGGCCGAATGCGAGTATCTCGTATCCTAGCTTCCGAAGGTCCACGATCCTGGCGGTTCGCGTCAGACCGGTCCTCTCGAACTTCTTCCTCATGGTCGATATGACCTGTCTCGACGCATCGATCTTCTCAGACAGGGCAACATCCGTCTCCTCCGGACGCTCAACGAGGCCTCTGAGAACCGTCCTCTCTTTCTTCGTGAGTCTCCTGATGTCGACCCTCTGGAAGGGGGCTTCAACGATCGCTTTGTCCTTAATGTCAAAAAGCCCGCGAAGAATCCAGGAGTAGTCGAAATGCCTAATGTGCTTGCTGGTTTCAAACGGGAAGACCACCGATGTCCCTTCAGCTCCACGAAACAGGTCCGTTTCCGCGAACTCGATCTCAATCGCTTCCGCCCACCTTCTGTAGGACGTGTAGTTCCTCACGGCTGAGACATGAAAGAAGAAACCTGGTGACGTCACAAGGTAATACAGGCCCTTGTTCTCTCTCCTCAACGCATCCACGAAGCGGTTCCTCAAGGCGTCGTCCGCGGAAGGACTGAACTTCCCGTACCCGACGACGGTCAGTTCGAACCCGAGTTTGTTGGCTGCAGGGATCCTGACAGTCTTGAAGTAGCCAGATTCGTGCAATCGTCTTCTAATGGCGGTGATGGTTGAATGCTTGACCTCCATCTCCTCGGAGAGCTCACGGTCGTTCATGGTCGGATGCCTCACAAGCCCGTAGAGGACCTTTCTCTCGTTTGTCGTCAAACCCTTCTTCACGAACAGTTCAAAGGTCCCGACATATTTGAAGTCTATGAATTTGTTAGGACTTCCCCCAATACTGCACTCAATGTCCTTCGTGGATCGTGCAACTCGTGCAGATATCTCAGGAAGCGCGCCGTGGTCCGCGTGGCGGAAGCATGCTACCCTCGGAACAGTCGCGTCCGCCTGTGTTGTGCACCCCCAGAACATTGCCAAGCAACCATTATATAGACAGACTGATTTAATTGCAGTGGAGATGTGGCCAATACGGGACGTGAGATATCAGGTTACACATGCCTGCGATCTCCATTGCCCCCACTGTTTTGCGAAAGCCGATAAACCGCTGCCCGACGAGTTGACGCTCGAGGAAGCGAAGGCAATGGTTCTCGACCTGAAGGAGAGTGGGATGAGAATGATCACACTCACGGGCGGCGAGCCACTATGTCGAGAGGAGTTCACGCTTGACCTGGCTTCCTTCCTGGGCGAGCAGAGAATCCGCTACAGGGTCTTCACGAACGGCCTCCGCATGACGGAAGAAATCGCATCCCGTCTGAAGGAGAGCGACACCTACGAGGTTCAGGTGAGCTTCGACGGTCTGAGAGAGACCCATGATGCGTTTCGCGGAACCGAGGGGTCCTTCGACAAAGCGATTGGGGCTCTCGAAATCGCCAGAGACGCGGGGCTGAGGACAACGGTCAGAGTCACGGTCACGAGAAGGAACTCAGAGGAGATCCTCGACCTCCTGGACATCGTCTATCCGCTGGGTATATCTGCCTTCAGGATTAGACCGTTCGTCCCCGTCGGAAGAGGAAAGGAGCACAAGGAGTTCATCCCCAAAAGGACAGACTTCGAGAATTCCTTCGGTCGTCTCGCAAAGGTGAAGGAAAGGTACCCGATCCAGATCACGTTCATAGTTCCCCATTTCATCTTCGTCTTCGACAGCAGCAGGAAGTATCATTCCGAAAGGGAGTTCGACGGCATGCCCTGTGTGTGCGGAAAGACCCTGGCAGCGATTACGCCAGACGGAGGGGTCAGACCGTGTGGTTACTTCTCCTCCGACCTGGGGAATGTAAGGGAGATGAAGTTCTCTGAGATATGGGAGAACAACGAGTTCCTTCAGAGAATGAGGAACCTCGAGAGACTGGAGGACAGGTGCATGGAGTGCGAGTTCCTGAGCCTTTGCCGTGGCGGTTGCAGGGCGTCCGCGTACGAGAACACGGGAAGGCTCGATGCGACCGATCCCCTTTGTCCGTTGGTGGAGTGAATGTTGAGACCAGAGCACTGCAGAGAGGTTGGCATCAAGGACGTTGACTTCCCGCTCAACCCGGAGAGCATCGTGAAGGCCTGGAAAGGGGAGAGGATCTACTTCAGAACGAAGTACCTCGTCCTCAGGAGTGGAGACGAGCACTGCGTCCTTGGAGTCAAATCGGCGGCATCCAGTGTCATGAATGATGTTGACAGCATCGATATCATATCCCTTCCAAATGAGACCGTGTGGGTGGAAGACGCGGAGATAGATGTCCTGAGCCCGACACAGCTTGTCCGTGTCGCCCTTCAGCATCCCGGCAAGACAGTAGTCGTGAAGGGAAGGTTCGACCACGTGAGCTTCGTCAAGGATCCCGAGGCCATGAGGATACGGGTATTCGATGTGGTCCCGCCGGCCTCGAAACTGGTCAGCCTCGTCAGGGATGCCGCCGACTCGCAGGCCATCAGTGTGGCGGTGGACGTCGAGGAAGATCTTGTGGACATAAACGTCCTGGCAGAGGATGTGAAGACTGAGGAAATCCTTCTTCCTTGCGAAGGAGAGTTGGCGACGGAGAAGACGGTTCTCTATCTGGCGAAGGGTCCTGCCGTGCGCGACGCGACTCTCATCGGGTGCGAGTTCTCCAAGAAGGTCGCTAGGGAGCTCTATGGCAGGGATCTGCCATTCATTCAGATGTGCCCGTGGAGATTAGTCAATCGAACCGATGTACCGACGATAGTGAAGTGTTGCGAGCTCCAATCGGGCTTCAAGATCGACGGCAATGTGGCGATTGTCCCATGGGGTGCTAAGACCGAGGATGTCGCTCAGGCAGTGGAACACCTGCTCAGTGGGAGCGAGACCGGATGATTGTCATCTCGCACAACTACCAGGACGGTCCCACCCAGGAAGTCTCAGATCACATCTTCGGAACGACAAGCATAGTAAGGAGAGCGCGAGAGTTCAAGGGGAAGCAGGTGCTCTTCTGCGGCGTCATGTACATGGCGGAGGACATGTACAACATGGTGGACGGTGACATCGAGATATTCCTCCCCGAGATACAGGTCAGGGATGGAGAGATCGACAGACCGAGATGTCCGATGATCAAGAAGCAGACGGGAACCGAGATCGTCACAGCAAGACATCTCCAAGAAGCGAGAAAGCACGAACCCGATATGATCCTATCGTACATCAACACACCTTCGAGCATAAAGGCGAAGACGGATGGCGTCTACAACGGGACCGTGGGTCTCGACGTCATCAGGAGAATCGCCGAGGACCGCGGAGGCAAGGGCAGCGTGGCCTTCATCGGAGATCATAACATGAACGAGTGGATCGCAGATGTCGTGAGACCTGAGTTCCCAGAGTTCAAGGTGATTTCGGTGCCCGCGCTTGGCGTCCAATGTCCCAGTCACGTGAAGATCGATGAGGCACTCTTCATTGAGACGTATCAATCTCTGAAATCGAGATTCGGTGACGACCTCGGGTTGGAAATGCACGCTGAGGTGACGAAAGAGCTTCGGGAGTTCGGGTTCGAGAACGACGCCTACTTCGGCGGGACGGGGGGGTTGGTTCACAGGCCCATGGAGTCTGACATCAACCACTGGCTCGTGGGCACGGTCGAGGGCGTTGTGGACAGACTCAGACGCGAATCGACTAAGGATATCTATTCTCTCGGAATCAAATGCCCGAACATGTCATTCACCACTCCTGAAAAGGTCTCGATCGCGAGAGAGTTGCTAGAAGGCGGTGGCCCCGTCGCAGAGGCTCGCTACGTCACGTCGGACATGCCCTATTTCGATGTAGAGATCCTGCGGCCAGATGTCGTGAAGGGAGTGATGAAAGGCTCCTCGCGGATACCAGCGGTGAGAATCACTGTGAAACAGGGGATCAGTGAAAAAGCAAAGCAGGCCCTGGAGCTACTCCTCTGATATCATTCTTCCATGGGACACTTAGCACCGCAAACGTCGCATTCGAGACATTCCTTGACTTCCCTCGTCACGGAATTGCCGTCCCCGGAGGATGTGTGTCCGTCTGCTGCAGGGTTCATGTTCATCCATCAATACTCTACGTTTCCTTATATACCTTTGCCCGCGAATATCATGAAATCACCGCTTTCCGTGCATTGTGTGACGAGATACCCCTGTCGCATGGCGTTTTGCGGTGTTCCATCTGCGTTACCTGTTGTTTCTATCACGGAAGGCATAAATATGCATCTAGCGATAGGAAAGATTGAAGACTAGAACCGCCATTTGGCTACGTCGCCAATAGGCGTGAGGATCGGAAAAACATGAGCGACCGAGTGTTGGTGCTGGGAGGAGGAATCGCAGGAATCCAATCCGCCCTCGACCTTGCGGAATCGGGCGCCGATGTGACGATTCTCGAAAGCTCTCCCTTCATCGGGGGCCGTATGGCCCAGCTGGACAAGACGTTCCCCACGAACGACTGCTCCATGTGCATACTGTCTCCCAAGCTCGTTGAGGCGGGGAGGCATCCGAACATAGAGCTTGTCACCAACGCGGACCTGATCGCACTGGAGGGAGAGAAGGGCAACTTCACGGCGACGATACGCAAGAAGCCCAGATACGTGAACGAGGAGAAGTGCGTCGCCTGCGGAATCTGTGCGGAGAAGTGTCCCGTCAAGCTTCCGAGCGAGTACGATGCTTCCACTTCCGAGAGAAAGGCCATCTACCGAGCGTATCCTCAGTCCGTGCCTTCCACTTACGTCATAGACAAGGACAACTGCATATACTTCAAAACGGGCAAGTGCAGGGCCTGCGAGAAGTTCTGCGAGGCCAAGGCCATCGACTTCGATCAGAGCGAGGAGGAAGTGAGGATAGAAGTCGCCTCCGTCATCATAGCATCCGGAGCGGATGTCTTCGATCCCTCCGAGATACACGAGTACGGCTACGGCGTGCTTCCGAACGTCATCACGAGCCTCGAGTTCGAGAGGCTTCTCAGCGCATCAGGTCCAACGCAGGGAGAGATAGTCAGGCCCTCCGACGGGAAGGAGCCTGAGAACATCGCTTTCATACAGTGCGTCGGCTCCCGGTCCACGGTCTACGGAGGAGAGTACTGTTCCTCCGTGTGCTGCATGTATGCGCTCAAGGAAGCTATCGTTGCGAAGGAGCACTCTGAAAGAATCAATGCACACATCTTCGCGATGGACCTGCGCGCGTACGGCAGGGAGTTCGAGGACTATCGCATCAGGGCGGAGGAAGAGTACGGAATCCAGATAACCAGGAATAACAGAATCGCCTCGCTCGAGGAGCCGCTAGAAGGAAACGACATCATAGTCAGATACGTCGAAGAGGGTGAGATCAGGGAGAAGGTCTTTGACTTGGTCGTCCTTGCAGTGGGCCTCCAGCCACATCGTGATTTCTCCAGGTTGAGCGAGGTCTTGGGGCTCGACCTCGACAAGTATGGATTTTGCCTGACTCAAGGATTCGAGCCCGTTCAATCATCCCGGCCCGGCGTTTACGTTGCCGGCGTTCTTGAAGGTCCCAAAGACATCCCTGACAGTGTCTGTCAGGCCTCCGCTGCAGCGGATTTGTCCTCTCAGGGGGGCGAGGAGGAGGTGGATCGTGGGAGCAAGGATCTTCCGGACGAGATCGATGTCTCCGGAAAGGAGTCCCGCGTTGGCGTCTTCATCTGCCACTGCGGCATCAACATCGGCAGTGTCGTCGATGTCCCC
>JAJISE010000007.1 GCA_022848865.1 Candidatus Thermoplasmatota archaeon
GGGTCACAAACGGGCTGGGATTGACGAACGGTCTGGGCGGTTTGAGGTTCTCATCTGAAGCGAAGTTCAGTCGCTGGAAGGTGCTTCTCATACCGCTGATTGCTGTGGCGCTGCTGATGTCCTCGCTATTCGGTCCTGTCGGAGAGGAGGTCGCGACAATGGGCAGCATCAGGATCGACGGTCAGTTCAGTGATTGGACAGATGCCTCGAGGATGCAGAGCTCTGGAGACTTCATGATCAATCCCAACATCGACATCATCGAGACGGCGGTCGAGAACAACGTGGAGTATGTATCGTTCTACCTGAGAGTGAGCGGAAGCGTCCTGCAGGGCGAGCCTACCACTCGCAGGGCGGACACGGTTCACATCTTCATCGACGTCGACAGGAGCTACGGTACGGGTTACCAGATCAGGGGGATAGGCGCAGATTTCATAATCGAAGTGTATGGCACCAACGGCGAGGTCGCCACTTCCAGGTTGATGAGGTTCGACACGAACAGAGGCCAGGAGGACTGGAACAGCTGGCTGTCCGAGGTGAACGTGCATTCCGAGATCAGCGGGCAGAACCTCGAGACCCAGGTGTATTGGCCGACAATAGCGACTGAGCCGACGACGATAGACGTTCTCTTCCATGCGAAGAGCTGGAACGACCACGAAGATCTCGCGGACTTCATCAGCAGCAACAGCGAGGGCATACTCCTTGTGCGGCAGAGAAGCGGTATCCAGAATGATGTCCTGACAGGCGTGAACCAGGTCCTCCTCGAGGTGGACCTTTTCGCCGTTGACACTGACATCGAGGTTCTAAGCATCGAGGTGGCGATAACCGGGACTGCAGAGTATGCGGACGTTAGTGCGGTGAAGCTCGTCGATCTGGGCGGGACGCCGGTGTCCCAGAGGATATGGATGGGACCGACGGTGATCTTCGATGCTCCGATCACAATCCAGTCGCAGGAGATGGAGAGGTATCACGTGGTTGCGGATATCGCATCCACGAGCAGCGGAAACACAATGGGTGCCAGCATCCCTCATACCGGTGCTGTGACCCTGACGAGCGGAGTGGTCACGGTCGAGAGAGTGGCAGCGACTCTGGACGTGGGCTATATCGAGATGATCCCTTCCGACATCGTCATTGATGGAGGCTTCGCGGACTGGCTCGGCATGTCTCTGGATTCCAATGACGAGCCCGAGACCAGCTCGATACAGAGCATCGACATCAGAAGCTACGATGCCGCGAACGACAACACGAGCGCGTCGTTCTACCTGAAGGTCGATGAGGAGATATTCGGCGGGACATCCGTCCCATACGATACCCCGACCATCCCAACCGGAGGTGGACCGGTCATAATCGACAGCGACCGGGACTCCGTTCCGGACACTGTTGACGGACCGAACGGTGATGGCACGCGACCGTTTGACTTCGATAACGACGGTGTGCCCGACGTTCAGACGGGATACGACTATGACGGGGACGGGGATACTGACTATCCCTTAGGATTAGACGAATGGCTGCAGACGACGATACCTGCAGACTACCTGGCAGCGTACGCAAATGTGACGGTCAGCATATTCATAGGTCAGCAAGTGGATCCAATAATCCTAGGCGAGGACACCTCACTGATCTTCATCGACACGAATGGGACTTCCGGAACTGGATACGGTATCGGCCCGGTCAGTGCCGAGTACATGGTCCAGGTGAGGGGCAAGAACGGCCACATCATCAGCAGCGAGCTCTTCGAACACGCCGGCACGAGTCCAGGCCAGTGGATATGGAGCTCACTTGGGAATGCCGATGCAGGCACAGACTACTCCCAGCTGGAAGTTCAGGTTCTCCTGACGTCAATTGGACTTGGCCCTGGGGACGGCTTCGGTGCCTACTTCCACACTTCGGCCTGGAGCCAGGCGGGGGAGGACTACTCTGATGATGCACTGTCGAACATCACGACCCGAAGCATTCCTGAATCCCGAACGAGACATTTCGCTGACGCTAATGGAGGCTACGGGCTTGTCGCACCTGACGGCGGGACAATCGACATCACGATAGATGGAGAAATCAACGAGACCAATGAGAACGACTGGACGAGTACCGCGAAGACGGACACATACGGCTCGTACATCAAGACGTACGTGGTCTACAACAGCACTGACCTGTTCGTGGCGATAGAGGTGCTTTCCGAGGGAACTGGGAGCGGATCAAACCAGGACTACGCAGAGATCGCTTTCGACACAAACCACGATGGCGGCACTGATCCGCAGACCGACGACTACAAGTTCTTCGTGAAGAACCCTGGCACGAGCGAGAAGAGGGACAGTGCAGGGTCCGGAAGTGGATGGGACGATGCGTGGACGCCGAGCTCCTCCTGGAACGCCTCGGTAGATGACACAGATACGTACGTCACCTATGAGTTCCGAATACCTCTCGAATACGTGTTCAACACGAGCACGCCTTCGGATGGCCATATTGCAGGATTCTGTATACACGTCTCCAACGACACGGGTAGCGTCTACTACTATTGGCCCGACGCAACTGGCTCCGGGGAGACGAACAGCCGTGAGGACACGCCGAACGACTGGGGCGATCTCTTCTACACCAGACCCAGGCTGGTCATCAATGAGGTTTCCCCCAACACCACGAGTGAATGGGTCGAGCTCTATAATGGTGGAGACTCCATCGAGATCAATGGAACCGTTCTTTCCGACCAAGATGGATTCACGTGGACGATGACTTCTTCACTCGTTGTTCCGAATGATGTCTACCTCATCCTCATGGCAGGTTCAGGAACAGATGACACAGACTTCTCGGATGGCAATGGGACGCTCTACATCGGCACGACCGAATTCAACAACACCGGAGAAGACGTTCTGCTCAAGTTCGGCGGCAACGACATGGGAATCGACTACATGCAGTATGGTAGCGGAAGCGACATCCAGAGTTGTCCGTCTGATCCAGCCTCAGAGAACTCATGGACAGGAACCTTGACGGCACCAAGCGGCACCGATTCGGCGGGAAGGGGCAAGACCAGTTCCGATACGAATGCCGCGAGCGATTGGGACAACAACGGCGGTCCGGACGTGAATCAGCGAACGAGAGGACATGTGAACTATGTTGCCAGTTTGACCGTCACTGGTGAGGACCAGGCACCAGCAAACGTGCAACAGGGCCAAACACTCGTCGTAATGCTCAACCTCACTCTATCGGCCAACTATGGCTGGATCGAGGTCACCGAAATCGATGTGAACAGAACTGGGACAAGCTCGACAGAGACCGATATCGCAGCGGCCACGCTCTGGCTGGACGTGGACGAGGACGGAGAGTATGACAGCGGCACGGACACCTTCATCAAAACGGGAACTTATGCCAGTGGGAACTACACGTTCTCCAGCTTGTCAATACACGTTCAAGTCAACAGTCCGAAGTATCTCCTCGTGATCTACAACGTCTCGTCTTCCGCGAACACAGGAGTGACCGTGGGCGCCCAGGTCGACGGCGAGTCCAACGTCACGGTCACAAGTCCTGATAGTGTTGCCGCCTTTTCCGAGATCAACTCAACCAACTCGACGATACAGGGGAATCAGCTCTCGGTTTCTGGGACGGACAAAGCCCCGGCAAGCGTGGGCAAGGGTCAGACAGAGGTCGTGATGCTGAGCCTGAACCTATCGACAACGTACGGCTCGATCACGCTCACCCAGATTGAAGTGAATCGAACCGGGACCAGCACAACGGAGTCCGACATCACCAACGCAACGCTGTGGCATGACGTCGACAACAATGGGGCTTATGATGTTGGAACTGACGTATGTCTAGCCGTCGGAAGCTACTCGAGCGGCTTCTACACCTTCTCGAGCCTCTCCTTCGCTGTCAATGCGGGAACGAACGAGTCCATTCTGGTCATGTACAACGTATCTTCAACTGCCAACACGGGAGTCACCGTTGGAGCGAGAATCAACGGTTCAAACAACATCACAGTGCAGAGCCCCGACACCGTGGCTTCGTTCTCTCCGATCCAGTCCACGAATTCAATGATAGTGACCTCCACGGTAACAGTCCAGGGGACCGACAAGGCTCCGGCCACCGTTGAGCAGGGGCAGACAGCAGTCGTCATGCTCAACCTTACCCTCACAGCAGACTACGGCACCGCAACCCTCACATCAGTGAACGTGAACAGAACTGGTACGAGCACGACCGAAGCTGACATTTCTGAGGCAACACTCTGGCACGATGTCAATGACGATGGAGACTACGACGCGGGTACTGACGTGTGCCTGGGTTCAGGAACATACTCCAATGGCAACTACACGTTCTCTGGACTCTCCTTTGATATCGCGGCCGGCACACCAGAGAGACTCCTCGTGATGTACAATGTCTCATCATCTGCGAACACTGGAGTCACCGTTGGGGCCAGAATCGACGGGGCAGCTAACATAACCCTCTCGGGTTCTGACACTGTGGGGGCATTCTCCCCCATCCAATCCACCAATTCAACGATAAACGCCAATGAGCTGGATGTCTATGGTGGAGACGTCGCACTCTCTGTCGTTTTCCAAGGCGAGGACTTCGCGGAGATGCTGAATCTGACACTGTCGACCGACTACGGCTCAGTCACCGTAACCCAGATCGATGTAACGAAGACGGGAACCAGTACACAGAGCGGGGACATCGATGCGGCCATTCTGTACGAAGATGTGAACGGCGATGGTGACTACGATTCGGGAACGGACACGTACATAGCCACTGGGGCATTCTCGAGCGGCGTCTACACGTTCTCAAGCCTATCCATCAGTATCAGCGCCGGAATAGACAAAGATCTCCTGGTCATGTACAACATCTCAGCTTCGGCAACGACTGGAGTGACAGTTGGGGCGAAGATAAACGGTGCAAGCGACATCACGGTCCAGAGCCCTGATACTGTGGGTTCTTTCAGCGCGATTTCCTCCACAAACGCAATTATCCGGGACTCAGACGTCTTCGTCCTGGAGGTAACGGGTGAGGTCTATGAATCCACGGACGGTGGGAAGTCCTTCAGCTACAAGGGCGATGCAACGGCTGATTTCGTCGCCATCTGCATCAACCGAAGCAACAGCGACCTCTATGCATTTGTGAACAACGGCTCCGTCTACAGGTCCACAGACATGGGCCAGAACTGGGTCTATCGAGGAGACGCTTTCGCTGGAGCTCCTGCAGGCATTGATTTTACGATAGATTCCAACGACTACATCTACCTGCTTCAGACTGACGGGGACATATACCTCTCGACCGATGGCGGCGCAACCTTCGCCACAAAAGGGGACGCGGGAGCCAGTTCGATCGGCATTGAAGCAAACTACTCGAACGATGACCTATACGTTGTAGAGACGGATGGAGATGTAGCGTACTCCTCTGACGGTGGAGACACATGGACGACCCGAGGAGATGCAAGCGCTGGTAACGACGTTAAGGACATCGCAATCGATTCGAACGGATATGTCTATGTCCTCGAGGGTTCCGGGGAGGTTTACCGCTCGATGGACTACGGGGACACCTTCTCACAGATGGGAGATATCGGGACCGATATCTACAACGGCATCTGCATTGACACGAGATACGACTACATCTACGTCATCGAAGACACTGGCCAGGTCTACCTGTCCATCGACAGCGGCGGCAATTGGACACTCAGATCCGACATCGGAAGCCAGACTGACTACGAGGACATCACCTGCTACGTCATCCCGGAGTTCTCGGAAATCGCTATTCCGCTCATTCCAGTCCTCATTCTCGTTCTCTTTGCGATCCGAAGGAAGAGAGGCGACCAGTCGAAGAAGGACACAGCACAAGAAGACGCCGAGGTTGTCCCTCGGCAGTAACAGCGCGAATCATGGGCTGCGTTGCACTCTCCTCGCCCTGACCCTTGCCGAGGGTTTGTTGGACACCGGGGTTGTCCTCCAATCACTGAACCACATTACGTGGACGTCATGGGGAACCATCGCGATGTCCGCCCCAGCTTGCATTGCAGATCATTGATCACTGCAACCTTCTCACTGGAGCGCTATCACATTCGCGTGCGACGGTAAAAAGGTTTGTGCGGGAGCTTCCTTCGGTGGTCAGGTGCTCCTTCGCCCTCGCGGGATGACCTCCAGTGCTTCTCCACTGTTTCTCCTATGTCTCACTAGTGATCCTCCGCTTCTCCTCCACTTCCCCTCCACACCCACTCCGCTTCAACTCTGCTTAGGAGGCCTTGACAGAGTGCTCTTAAGCGTTTCCGTCGTTTTTCTCCTAACTCTCTCCTAACTCTCTGTAAGCTCGCTCCTATCTTCCTGTAAGTGTTCTCCTAGTGTTCTATAGACCCACTCCGTTTCCCCTCCGTAACCACTCCGTACCCACTCCGTTTCTTCTCCGTTCTTGCTCTCTTCCCGCGAAAGCGCAAATACCACCCGACTCTTGTCCTACTCCTAGCCCGCTTGGCGCCAGCGCCAAGAGCGAATCCAACAGGCTCAGACGAACGCATATGCCCATCGAAAAGTGATTAATATCCCCGTGCGGATGGCTCACCGATGGATTTCAAGATCATACAGGACACGATCTTCGGGAGCATGAGGTTCGAAAGACCGTTCCTGGACCTCATGGAGACGCTGGAGATTCAGAGACTTAACGGCATCAGGCAGCTCGGGCTAACATACCTGGTCTTCCCGGGTGCCAACCACACCAGGATCGAGCACTCGCTGGGGTGCTGCCATCTGGCGCAGAGGATGAGCGCGATACTCAACCTCCCCGAGGAGGAGAGGCTCTCCGTCTCGGCCGCCGCGCTCCTGCACGACATCGGCCACGGACCGTTCTCGCACATGCTGGAGTACTACATCTCCGAGCTGAGCGGGCTGGACCACATGCTGCTCGCGAAGAAGGTGATACGCGGAGAGGAGGAGATGATCGCCGGACCGGAGAAGGAGCAGTTCGACGACGTCCCATCCGTTCCAGAGGTCCTCGAGAAGCACGGGCTCGATCCGAAGCTGGTCTCCGACATCGTGATGGGTTCACGGGAGCTGGGCTTCTCCAAGCTCTCGGACTTTGGCGGGCAGAAGCCGTCGGAGGCAAGGAAGTACCTCTCGCAGATGATCCACGGGGCCATCGACGTCGACCAGATCGACTACCTCCTGCGGGACTCCCACTACACCGGAGTCGCGCACGGAGTGATAGACGTCGACCGCCTCATACAGACGGTCCAGATATTCGACAACGACATAGTCACGGACAAGAAGGGGATGAGCTCGGTGGAGGGCATGTTCGTCGCTCGCGCACTGATGTACTCATCGGTCTACTTCCACAAGACGGTCCGCGTCGCGGAGCTTATGCTCGCCCGGGCGGTCGAGCGGGCCGCCGAGCCGGACTACGAGAGGATTCAGAGGATGGTGGACTCGGAGCTGATGTCCTGGCTGGTCTCGCAAGGCGGACTGCAGCGGGACATGGCGATGAGGATCAAGTACAGGAAGCTCTTCAAGAAGGCCTACATCTTGGAGGAGAAGGAGCTCAGCGGCGACAGGCGGGGGACGCTCTCGGAGCTCACGGACCTGAGGAGGAGACGGGCGGTCGAGGACTCCATCGCGGACCGAGCCAACGCCAAGCGCGGGGAAGTGATACTGGACATGCCCCGCCCGGAGCTCCTCGTCACCGAGCCGAGGATGAACCAGCTCGACGTCAAGATACTGGACGGGAAGAAGGTGAGACCTCTCAGGCGCATGAGCGGTCTGAGCAAGACCCTGCAGAGGAGAGAGGTCTCGGACTGGGTCCTTCTCGTCTCGTGCGATCCGAAAGCAAGGGAAGCGGTCGGGAAGGCAGCGCCCAAGGTCATTTTCGGTTGATCCAGGAACCGCTAGAAGCACCGTCCGATGCAGTCCAATATCTCTAAATATCCGTAACAGCATTATCCTCCGATTTGTGGGATGGGATTCCTCACAAATACTGGAGGTCTGAGAATGAAGACCCTACTAGAGGAAGCACTTTCAAGAGACGACAAGCCTGTGAGCACCGCGCCAGCGGTTAATGAGGATATGAGCGCCGACACGGAACTCGAATCGCTTCTCGCCGAGATGAAGACCAAGGTGAGGATATTCGGGTGCGGGGGCAGCGGCTGCAACACCATCGCCCGGATGATGGAGGAAGGCATAGCCGGTGCGGAGCTGTTCTCGGCGAACACCGACGCTCAGCACCTCCTGGCGACCCCCTCGCCCAAGAAGATACTCCTCGGAAGAAGGGTGACCAAGGGTCTGGGAGCGGGCGCCCTGCCACAGATCGGAGAGGAAGCGGCGCGCGAGAACGAGGAGGACATCAAGAAGTTCCTGCACGGTTCCGACATCGTCTTCGTGACGTGCGGTCTGGGCGGCGGGACGGGTACCGGCGGGAGCCATGTGATATCCAAGCTCGCCAAGGACGCGGGAGCTCTGACCGTGGCATTCGTTACGCTTCCCTTCAAGGGCGAGGGACAGCTGAGGATGGAGAACGCCGAGTGGGGCCTCGAGAAGCTCAGGCAGAATGCCGATACAGTCGTCTCGATACCGAACGACAGGCTCCTGGACCTTGTTCCGCGGCTCTCTCTCAACGCCGCGTTCCGATTCGCCGACGAGGTGCTTGTGCGGGCGATAAAGGGCCTTGCGGAGGTCATCACCAAACCGGGTCTCGTGAACCTCGACTTCAACGACATCAGAACGATAATGCAGGGCGCGGGAGTCGCGATGATCGGGCTCGGTGAGTCCGATGCGGTCGGCGAGGACCGGGCGGTCGAAGCCCTCACCGAAGCGATCGAGTCTCCGCTGCTCGACGTAGATGTGAGCGATGCGAGAGGCGTTCTCGTCAACGTCACGGGAGGCAACGACATGACCGTGTCCGAGGCCGAGAAGGTGGTCGAGGAGATACAGGACAGGGTGAACCCCAACGCGCGCATCATATGGGGCGCCAGCGTCGATCCGACACTCGAGCACACGTTGAAAGTGATGCTCATCGTCACCGGAGTGAGGTCCAAACAGATACTCGGAAAGACGACCTCACCCATCGGCAAGAAGATGGACATGGACGTCGTGAAGTAGCCCCTCCAACGCGAGAAAATCGTCATAGCCAGACATCCGGCGACCGCCGGCCATCCTACCGAAACCTTTTATAGCCAAGTGTGGTTTACGTGAACGAAAACCTTCAACCCATTTGTATCCATGGATTGATTTGGAGGATTCGAGATGAAATCTGTAGTAGAAGAAGTTCTATCTCGAGCGGGTGAAGAGACTATTGCTCGGGAAGCGCCCACTGAACTCGGCGGGTTCAGCGCCGATGATGAAGAGCTCGAGAGGATTCTAGCGGAACTGAAGACGAACATCAGGATCATAGGTGTGGGCGGTGGAGGGTCCAACACGATAGACAGGCTCGTGGATGCCGGCGTTCTGGGCGCGGAGCTGTACGCGGCGAACACCGATGCGCAGCACCTGCTGACCATCCGGTCGCCCCACAAGTTGCTCCTGGGCAAGAGGTCCACGAGAGGTCTGGGGGCCGGAGCGCTGCCGCAGATAGGCGAGGAAGCCGCCCGCGAGAGCGAGGAGGAGCTGCGAGGTCTGCTCCAAGGGGCGGACATGGTCTTCGTCACGTGTGGTCTCGGAGGCGGCACGGGCACGGGCGCAACACCCTACATTGCGAGCCTGGCCAAGGAGGTCGGGGCGCTCACGATCGCGATCTGCACTCTTCCGTTCAGGGCAGAAGGCACGGTCAGAATGGAGAACGCGGAGTACGGGCTCGAGAAGCTGAGGAACTACGCTGACACGGTGATAGTGATCCCGAACGACAAGCTTATCGAGCTGGTCCCGAGACTGGCGCTCAACGCTGCCTTCAAGGTGGCCGACGAGGTTCTGATGCGGTCGATCAAGGGAATCACCGAGGTCATCACGAAACCCGGCCTGGTCAATCTGGATTTCAACGACATAAGGACGATTATGAAGGGCGGTGGCGTGGCGATGATCGGCCTCGGTGAGGGCGACTCCGATAACCGGGCCGAGGAAGCTGTCGAGGAAGCAATAAACTCTCCTCTGATCGATGTCGACATAAGCGATGCCTCGGGCGCGCTGGTCAACGTCACCGGCGGTACAAGCATGACCGTCAGCGAAGCGGAAAAGGTCGCCGAGATAGTTCAGAGCAGGATCAGCCGGAACGCGCGAATCATCTGGGGAGCCGCGGTGGAACCGTCCCTGGAGCACCTCATGCGGGTCATGGTGATTCTGACGGGCGTGAAGTCCAGACAGATTCTGGGCCGAGAAGAGGTCCGAAAAGCTGAAGTAGGCGGTATTGACTTAATCAAGTAGTTCGGTGCGACCAATGGACATCGTTGACAAGTCATGGGACTTACAGAGGAAGATTGAGGAGAAGGCCAAGAGGATCGGCAGGGGGAAGTACGGCAGGATCCTGAGGATGGCTCGAAAACCAACGACGGACGAGTACATCAGGGTTCTTCAAATCACGGGTCTCGGCATACTCCTGATTGGTGCGGTGGGCTTTCTCATATTCCTCATCATGGTAGAGCTTCCAAAGATGTTTGCATAGCTAGGGAGATTGATCCAGTGGGAGTTTTTGAAGAAGAGGAAGGGGAAGAAGAAGAGGAAGAGGAGGAACCCGAGGAACGTCCCGAGCGGTACGGAATCGCACTCACGTGCGAGGAGACCACTCGGGTGGTCACGTCGGGCTCGTCCAACGACTTCGAGATGACGCTGGAGAACCTCGGGGACGCCGAGGACACCGTTCAGATCAAGCTCGATCTCATGTATGCCGAGGAGGAGGAAGGAGAGCACTCTGAGTGGACCGTCAAGATTGAGGGACTCTTCAGGAGCTTGTGGGATATCACGCTGACCGAGCTGACCGAAAGGGAGATCGAGACGGGCTCGCATGAGAAGAAGGAGTTCACGTTGAACGTGGTCGCCCCGAGGGGACCGAAATACGGTGACCGTCTGAACGTGGTGGTCATTGCCACATCAAGAGGAGATCCGGCTCTTTCCGACATGAAAACGATATCCACTACCGTCAGGCAGATGGTGATGGCCGTCAAGACTTCCATAGGCCATGAGAAGAGCGTCGCGGACTCCATCGCGGCGAGGGCGAAGTCCCCGAAGACCGGTGTGTTCTCCGTCCTATCGCCGACGACCCTCAGGGGCTACGTGCTCGTTGAGACGATGAACCCCGACAGGCTCGAGGAGATCGTGAAGGGCATCCGAAGGGCCCGGGGCATTGTGAAAGGGGACACGTCCTTCGGCGAGATCGATCATTTCCTGGAGCCCAAACCGCTCGTGTCCGGGATTGTCGAAGGCGACATCGTCGAGCTCATCGCGGGACCGTTCAAGGGCGAGAAGGCCAGGGTCCAACAGATCGATGAGGGTAAGGAAGAGATCACGGTCGAACTCTTCGAAGCCGTCGTTCCAATACCGGTCACGGTGAGGGGAGACAGTGTGCGGGTCATCCAGAAGGAAGAGAGGGAGGAGTGATATTGGCCGAGGTTCTCAAGGTTCTCGTTGATGGAGGAAAGGCTTCTGCTGGACCGCCTCTTGGACCGGCTCTTGGTCCGATGGGGGTCAACATCATGGAGGTCATCAACGCCATAAACGAGAAGACGAAGCAGTTCGAGGGGATGAAGGTCCCCGTTACGCTCACAGTCGATGCGTCCACGAAGGACTTCGAAGTGGAAGTGGGAACGCCCCCGACCTCAGCATTGATCCTCAAGGAGCTGGGAGTGGAGAAGGGATCCGGAGACCCGACTCGGACAAAAGTCGGCAACCTGACGATCGAGCAGGTCAAGAAGGTCGCCGGCATGAAGAAGTCGTCGATGCTCGGCAAGAAGGAGAAGGAGAGAGTGCTCGAGATCATCGGATCGTGCGTCTCCGTAGGCGTGACCGTGGAAGGGAAGGACCCCAAGAACATGCAGAAGGAGATCAAGGACGGCGTCTTCGACGGAGTGCTCGTGGGCGATTGAGAATCCAAAGACTTATATCGGAGCACTGGATACTCAGCCTCCCACTGTAGGAGGCGAAAGCCGCTGACACTACGGGAGGTCTCTGTTTGGTCGAGAAGGGAACGGTTGAGGCAATAAGGAAGGCAATCGAAACTTCCAAGCAGAGGAATTTTGATGAGAGCGTTGAAATCGCGGTCAATCTCAAGGACGTGGATCTCTCCGTGCCCAAGAACCGGATAGAGGAGGAGATCCTCCTTCCAAAGGGCAGGGGGAGGCAGGTCAGGATAGCGATTTTCGCCACGGGGGAGCTCGCCGTCAAGGCGAAAGGCTCCGCGGACATGATATTCGGGCCCGAGGACATCGAGGACCTGGCGGATGACAAGAGGAGGGCGCGAAAGATTGCAGGGAAGATTGATTTCTTCCTCGCGGAGGCCCCGCTCATGCCCACGATAGGCAAGCGCCTTGGGATGATACTGGCAACAAGGGGGAAGATGCCCAAGCCCGTACCGCCAGGCGCAGACCCCAAGCCGATGATCGAGAACATGAAGCGGACTGTGAGGATCAGAACGAAGGACAGGAGAACGTTCCATGCCCCGGTGGGGACGAAGAGCATGTCGCCCGAGGACCTCGCCGACAATCTGGAAGAGATCATCAAGCGGCTGGTCTCACGCCTCGATAGGGGGAGGGACAACATCGAATCGGCTTATGTGAAGACGACGATGGGACCTGCTGTCAAGATTATGTGAGGTGATGGCTATGGTGGAAGTATCTGAGTGGAAGATCCGGAAAGTCGAGGAACTCACCACAGCGGTCACGGAGAGCCCTGTAGTTGCGATCGCGGACGTCAGGGGCATCCCCGCTCCTCAGCTCCAGCACATTCGCCAGAAATTGAGAGGGAGGGTCAGGATAATGGTCTCCAAGAAGAGCCTGATCCGGCACTCACTGACGAGACTCTCGGATAGCAGAGAGGGCATCGAGCAGCTCGTGGACAGCTTGAACGGGCAAGTGGCATTCGTGCTGACGGACCTCAATCCCTTCAAGCTCTTCAAGGAGATGGAGTCCACGAAGACGAAGGCGCCCGCCAGGGGCGGAGAGATAAGTCCCGAGGACATTCTCGTCAAAGAGGGTGACACGCCCTTCAAGCCAGGACCGATCATGAGCGAGCTCCAGAGAGCAGGACTGCCCGCCTCGATCGAGAGAGGCAAGGTGGTCATAAAGAAGGACACGGTCCTCGTGAAGGAAGGGGAGAAGATACCCAAACAAGTGGCTCAGGTCCTCACCCGCCTCGAGATCTATCCCATCATCGTGGGACTGAACCTGACGGGAGTCTATGAGAACGGCCTGATATTCTCGCCAGAGGACCTCAGAATCGATGACGTCGAGTTCATGTCACGCCTGTCCGACGCAATTGTCGCGACGATGAACCTGGCGATGTTCATACACTACGTCACGGATCGGACCGTCGAGCCCCTCATAGTGCAGGCGGAGCAGAGAGCGCTGAACGTGGCCATGGCATCTGGAATCCTGACGAAGAAGACGGCAGAGCTTCTATTGCAGAAGGCTCATGGGCAGATGCTCAGTCTATCTTCGCAGATCCCTGACGCTCTCGACGATGAGCTCACGGAGAAGCTCACGCCAGGGAAGAAGCGTGAACCAGAAGAGAAGCCGGACGAGAAGAAGGAAGAAAAGGAAGTCTCCGAGGAAGAGCCCGCGTCGGATCCCGGAGCGCAATCTGAATGAGAATCACGGAGGTGAACTAATGGAATATGTCTACTCGGCAATGCTCCTCCACTCGGCAGGAAAGGAGATATCGGAAGACAACGTCGAAAAGGTCCTCAAGGCGGCAGGCGTCAAGCCGGACCCCACAAGGGTGAAAGCTCTGACCGCGTCGCTCGAGGGCGTCGACATCGAAGAGGCAATGTCAACCGCGTTCTCCATCCCCGCCGCTGCTGCACCTGTGGCCGCAGCGCCCGAGGAAGAGGAGAAGAAGGAAAAGAAGGAGAAGAAGGAAGAAGTCAGCGAAGAAGAGGCGGCCGCCGGTCTGGGAGCGTTGTTCGGATAGCCTGGCTCCCTCCAGCCCCAAGCTGCAGTTCCGGCGGGGCCAGGCGCGTTGATCCACGCTCAGGAATCGTGATGAGAAAGGCCGTCTGAGCCCGAGGGCGATGACGAAGATCTTGAGTGCTGATGTGCCACTACTTCTTGGACTCCTTCTCCGCCCTCTTCTTTCTTTCCTTGGCCGTGTAGCCAGTAGCCCTGAGAAGGAAGTCGTTGAATCTTTTTATGGTCTCCAACGCAACGTCATCCGGAACGGACGCATCCATTTCCGTGTCGAGAATCAGGTCTTTTCCGTCGATCCAGGCGGAGATGTGCTTCAGTGCACCGAAGGACGCGGTGAATCTTCCCTCCTCCTCTGAGCAGTCGCCGAAGCTCTCCGTCACGATTGCGCGGAGGTTGTCCGGCTGCAGGTTCTCTTCGTTTCCCCTCTTGATGGGATAATGGCGCATGAGAGGGTAAGAGGAATCCCGCCAAAAAAGCTATCTGTCGAAGAAGGAGCGAGGGTCAGCCGAGCACTGCATAGGCCCTTGCGCGTCCAGGAGATCGAGCCATTGCTCCCGGCAGCCGCATCTCGGATCTGGTGGACTCGCCGAGCCGTCCAACGAGAACTCGCGGAGGAAATCGATGATCGCCGAATCACACCCGCCGCAGTTGTGGGCGCCTCTCCTGCTGCCGGCTCCCGCCGTTGAAACGACGACGCGCGAGTCAGTGTCCCTGCTCCGCTCGACGACGTCCAGGACCGTCCACAGCCAAGGAGGTCGATATTCGCCCCTGTTCCAGAGGTATTCCACGAGCGTGTTCCTCTGGACATTGACAGGGTTGAGGGAGACGACGTCCGCGAGACCGGACGCCGATCGCGCTGCCGCCGCGGCATCCATCACCGCCTCCTTCTCTGTGAGGAACGGGGGTTTTACCAGAACGTAGGCACGCACCCCTATCCCAAGATCCCGGCAGAGCTCGCACGCATTCCTGAAATCCTCGAAGTCCATCTTCTTGTTGATCGAGTTCTGGAGGACTTCATCACTCGCCGACTCAAGGCCCATGGCTATCTCGATCCTGTTTGGCTCGGGCAGCTCCTCAAGACGCTCCCTGGAGACGAATTCCGGCCTGCTCTCGATGAGCACCCTATCGGCACGGGCGAGCGCATCGGTGAGCATTCTCTGAACCGCATCGATCCCGATCTCGTCACCATCAAGGAAGCTCCCTGATGTATATATCTTCAGGAACCTCTGTCCACCATGGCGCTTCATGGCTTCCCCGAACTGCGTGAGTATGCCCTCTGAAGGGACGTCCTCGGCGCAGTCGTCAATGTATCCGCACATGGAACACCCGCTCGTTCTGGACCAATAGCAGCCCTTTGTCCGGAGAATGATCACATGGCACTCTATAGTCTCGCCGTCCAGGACCTCCTGCTCGGTCCATGTCGAGATGAACCTCTCGGGATCCCTTTTGCCCGGCTTCCTGAGCCGCTTGATGATGTCCTCCAGGGTCATTGTACCCACTCGAATAGGTTGCGGAGGCAAAAATACTTGGCTATTTCGTCTTGGGGCTCGTTGTGGCGACAAGACCTGCGACGACACCGAACAGAACGAAGACGATGCCGAGGAACAGGAACAGGTCGAACAAGTCGGTCGTGAGAGACATGCCGTACAGCGTGACTATCCGACCAGCGCTCTCATAGAACGAGAATTCAGAAATCGCTCCTACGGCGATGAGCAGTGTCAGCAGTCCGGAAACCAGGAAGAACATGGCTCCGGTTGCTATCATGGCGATCCCGGCCTTCGCGCTCCCGGATCTCCCCAATGGTACTACGACCGCGGCTGGACGAACTGCCCTGGCCTGGGTCTCCTTCGGAGCGTACTTCGCACAGACGTAGCAGTAGTGACGATCGTGCTTCTCGACGTACGTGAGGTCTTCCCCGCACGTCGGGCACTTCTTCGCCGCTTTCTTCCGCACGACGACTGCTGGCTTCTTGACGGGCAGGTATGACTTGCATGTGGGACAGTACCATCTGTCATACTTCTCCACGTAACTGGCTTTGCCATGGCACTTCGGGCATGTGCCCTCCTCGACCGCCACTGCGGCCCTCTTGACCTCTTTCGGTGCATACTTCCTGCATGTGTGGCAGTACCATCTGTCGTATTGTGAGTAGTACGTCAGAGGCTCCCCGCACGTCGGGCACTTCTTCACCTTGGCCTCCGCCTTCTTGGCTTCAGGCGCGTACTTCTTGCACGTCGAGCAGAACCACCTCTCGTACTTGGCGATGTACGTCAGAGGCTCCCCGCACGTGGAACATCTCCTGACCCCTGGCTTCTCCTTGGGCGGAGCCATCGCGACCGCGGGTACGACCTTCTCCTCAACGGGTGGCTTCTCCTCAGGCGGCGGGGCCTCAAACGGCTTTTCCTCCTCGGGAGGGGCCTCTGGGACTTCCTCCACGCCCGTCTCCACCAGGATCTCTTCCATCTCCTTTTCGAGGTGCGCCTCTTCTGGAACGATCTCCTCTTCAGGAGCTTCTTCGGCGGGTTCCTCCTCTGCCTCTTCCTCAGCTTCAGGTGGGGCCTCCTCTTCGGGCGGTTCGGGCAGCTTCTCCTCTTCGGGCGGTTCGGGCAGCTCCTTCTCCTCTTCGGGCGGTTCGGGCAGCTCCTTCTCCTCAGGAACCTCTTCCTCGACCTCCTCCGGAGGAGCTTCCTCCTCAGGTGGCTGGACCTCCTCCCGCTCCTCTATGCAGACAAGGAGTCTGTCCTGGAGGGCATTCTTCTTCCCGCCGACCTTCAGCCCGTAGGCCCTGCAGAGCGCTACAAGGTCGTCGCGCTTTGAGGCCTTCACGATTTCCTCCGTCAGCTCTGGCTTATCCTCTTCCTCGGGCTCTTCCAGCTCTTCTTCTGGCGTCTCTTCCACCTCCTCTTTGGGCGCGTAGGACTGGCAGTTGAAGCAGTACCATCTGTCGTACTGGGACACGTACGTCAGGTACTTGGCGCATTCCGGGCACTTCCTCTCTTCATCGCTCATCTCTATCCCCTTCGGCGCGTAGGTTTCGCACTCATAGCAGTAGTACCTTTCATGCTCAGCGATATATGACAGTGGTCTCTCGCACTCAGGACAGGCGATCTCCTTCATATCCCCGCCACAAATCGCGCATTTCTCAGCGTCATCTGGCAAGGACGCACCACACCTGGGGCAGTCCACCATTATATCACGCTTCGACGATAATAGCAGACTTATATATTTGTTGTGATGTGATTTTCAATAGGCCATAATCTTTATTAGCCGCCTGGGCTTGAGACGCATTGTGCCACCGTAGCTCAGTTGGAAGAGCGGCTGACTTGTAATCAGCAGGTCGGGAGTTCGAGTCTCTCCGGTGGCTTGTCAAGAGGAGCCGAGCCGCGATCCTCAGCGGCCAACGAACTGGGCGTAGAGACGCGTGGCCCGGTCGCTGGAATGCCATTTTCCTGAAGTCTTGATAGCGGGTAGTTCTCCTTGACTCGCACGGAGCCCCAGATATTTCGTGGAGTGGTCACCTCGAGCCTCGAGGGCCCCAAGAGGTTTCAGCTCATCTTCTTGCGTCCCCACCTGGTCAAGCAAGTCCAGAAGTGAACGGGCCATAGCGGTCTTGAGAAAAGCCTTCAGCTCACTGAGATCCTCCGAATGCCCCGATTCAAGGGAGTGGATGTATCGATCCCTATCTGGTGGCAACACGTGTACTGGTGGCCAACTGTGTTTGAGAAAGTGCAAGTTGAGGAGCAGCCTCCCGATACGTCCATTGCCATCGGTGAAGGGGTGAATCGACTCGAAACGATGATGCATCCACGACGCCAACCCGAATGTCGATTCGCCTGCCAGGTCGCGTTCTGCGTACTCCTCCTCCCACGAAGCCATTGCCGTAACTACTTTCTCCGCTCTTGGTGGGGAATGCCTTGAGCCGGCAATCCGGACGCTCACTCGTCTCCACTGGCCGGCGTCAGGATGGATACCACGAAAGACGGTCTCGTGAAGCTCCAAGACCGACTGCAACCGGATCGGGGCATCGAGCCGTTGGATCAAACCTCGAAATGCCGTCTCGTGATGCAGCGTCTCCAGCACATCTGGGATGGGGCGGTTTCCCACGCTGCGCTGCTCCAACAGGACCATCTCGACGTCCCGCCACGTCAACGTATTACCCTCGATGGCGTTCGTACCCCATGTGTTCAGGGCCCCTGTTCTTTTCCAGACCGACTCCGGAAGGGAAGGCAAGGGGCTGCGGGTCAAGAGGGATTGACGGAGTTCCAGCAATATAGATTCTCGCATAGAGGTGCTATATTCCATATTAGGTATTTAAAGTAATATGGCATTCATCTGTCAAGTCGGAAATGCCATATACCAGATAACCCTCGTATTTGGTGCACTCCGTGTTACCAGTTTCTCAACACTCTAGGGAGTTCGAGCCTCTCCGGTGGCTTTTCCGAGCACAATCACAATTGTAGTTGAACGAAGCTTGAATACTCACAAGGGCGTTTCAACGTCCTGAGGGATGTAGTGAGGTCGAAAGATATCAGGATGGGTTCTAGCGGCTCTGTTGAGGGTCTTCCTCTTCAGTTGCTCATAGCGGTTGTCGTCACGGGGATAGTGATCGCGATGGTCCTTGGATGGATGTCATCCTTGGAACCTCCGAAATCGATTCGGGATGTTCAGATCACCGATGGCGGGGAACAGATCGACACGTTGGAGTATGATCTGGATGAAGCGGAAGTCTCGCCCAGGAGGATAACGGTCATCGTGTTCGACCAGGGCCTGAACCCGTTGTCGGGAGCTGTCGTCGTCGTCCAAGGGTGTGGAGTGTCAGAATACAGGACCACAAATGAGGACGGTGAGGCTCGTATCGACGTCTCGGATGCGTTCCTTCCGAACGGGGGATCGCCCATAGGCCATCTGGAGATACTCGTGGAGAAATCTGGTTACATCAAATTGACAAGGACCTTTCCCGTGGTAAGGGTGTGATCCACGCATCCTCTAAACGCGAGCAACGGTGGCGGCTCGGTCGGTCTATCAACGAACATGCTTCTGTTCGCCGTCGTCGTTGCCATATCCGTTCCCATGGTCCTTTCCGCGTTCGAGACGTATGACCGTTTGAGGACCGAGGACGATCTGGTCAACGAAATCACCAGGTTCGTGAACATTTCTGTTCTGTATCTCGATGCGGGGGGCGGTCGAGCGGACATCACCATCAGGCTTCGTGATGGCGTGCTGCGTCACATAGATTTCGTCGAATTCGGGGGACCACTGGACTCTCCTCAGTGCGCCTCCATAAGGTACAGATTCATCGGTGAGGACACGCGGTATCTCACATTGGAGGACTACGGTCTGAGGATGACCGCCAGCGATGGCCCTCTCAGGCTGTCCAGCGGAACGTGGGAGGTCCACTTGGAGGTCAGAAGCGGCGGTCCCGGCGCATATGCGCACCTCTCGATTGGCTGAGCCACCGCAACAGTTATCCGCATCCCCGCCGATAATCGGCCTGGAGGAAGAAAACTATGAGGAACCTTGTCCGGAACGACAGGGCGGGTCTTTGCCCTCGAGGGAATGCCTCCCTCGGCCAAGCTAGTCTATAGAGTTTTATTGTACAATGGCCCAACGACTCACAAGGAGCTTCGCGAAGAGACTGGATTGGGTTCCAGAACGCTGCGTTTTGCTCTCTCCAAGCTCAAGAACAGCGATGTAGTGGTAGAGAGGATCAGACTCGAGGACGCCCGCCAGAAAGTGGTTCACATCAGGAGGCTAGGAGAACTGCTCTGACATCTTTGTGATCCGCTCGCCGAGGACGTCGACCTCCTCTTCGGTGTTGTAGATGTAGAAAGATGCCCTCGAGCAGCCCTTCATGTTGTGGGCGTTGAACCAGCTGTGCACGCAATGCATCCCGCTCCTGATCATTATGTTCGCCACCTCGTCCAGGATCATGGCGACATCGTGGGGATCGAGCCCTTCCATGTTGAAAGGCAGAATCGCTCCCCGGCCCTCCACGTCCGGACCTAGGATATCCAGACCGGGAACGTTCTCCAGCAACTTCGTACCCTTTCTGTTGAGCATGCGTGAATGCTCCTCGATCTCCGCCAGGCCGATGTTCGAGAGGTAGTCCACCGCCGCGCCGGCTCCTATGATGCCGCTGAAGTTCTGGAGCCCCGCCTCGAACTTGTGGGGCGGTCTCAGGATCTCGCAACCCTCATACCTCGAGTCCGAGACAGTATCCCCGCCAACGATGAACGTGTCGAGCTCCTCGAGGAGGTCGTACTTCCCGTAGAACACACCCATGCCGCTCGGACCGCACATCTTGTGGATGGAGCACGCGAAGAAGTCCACATCCAGGTCCTGGACATCGACCGGCAGGTGGGGCGCGCTCTGCGCACCGTCCATCATGAAAAGCCCACCGTAGTCGTGAACGATCTCCGCAATCTCCTTCGCCGGAATGGTGTGCCCATCGAGATTGGATGTGTGAACCATGCTGACGAGCTTCACCTTCTTTGACATCATCTCCTTGAGGTTCTCCATGGAGAACGTGTTGTCCTCGTTGGACCTCACGACCCGGTACGTCACGCCCTTCTTCCTCGAGAGCTCATGCCAGGGAACGAGATTGGAGTTGTGTTCCTTGTCCGTTGTCAGCACGACATCGTCCCGCTCGAAACTGAGGCACGAGGCGACCATGTTAATCGCCTCCGTCGTGTTCTTCACGAACACGATCTCCTCTCGCCTCTCCGAGTTGAGGAAGCGATGGATCTTCTTCCTGGCCTCGTCGACCTCGAGGGTCACGCGGGTTCCGAATTTGTGTATGCTTCTCCCGCCGCAGGATGGATACTTCTCGTAGTACTCGCTCATCGCCTCGAGGACCTGAGTGGGTCTCAGCGTCGTGCAGGCACTGTCGAAGAAGATCGGTGCATCGTCACCCTGGAGTACTGGGAAATCCTTCCTAATGGCGGGAACGTCCATACACAGTGGGATTGCCGATTCTGAAATAAACCTTTGTCTTGCCGCCCTACGTCAGACCCCAGTTGATCAGGAACAGACTGGAGTGGCCATCATCGTACATCTTCTGGAACGGGGTCGTTTTGAACTTCTCGACAGCCTCATCGCTCATAGGCTCGGCAGCATCCCAGGGATACAGTGCCACACCTGTAACAGTATCGCCATCGAACGCCACATAGGCGGCCCTCCGTCTCCCGGAGGGCGAGTCCACGCTCTCGAGCTCCTCCCGCGCCTCGTCGAAATCCTCGGCATGGAAGATGAGCGTCACCGTGTCCCACGTCGCATCCACGCGCCCGAAGCCGAACAGCATCGTGGAGACCCGATGGTCCGCCGCGACCAAGCCGTCCGTATGCTCCCCTGTCCACAGAGCGAGACTGACCGCTTCTGGCTTCATGCCCTCTTCCCAGCCTCCCATGAGCTCTCTCGGAGGGTAGGCGACGACAGCGTTCGTCACAATCAGACCGAGGGCAACCGCCACGGCCACCCCCGCTCGGCGACGGTTTCCCTCGAAGTGGATGAGACCGAACGCATGGACGGCCCCCAAGCCCACGAGCACGGCGATCGGGAGCATGAGGTACTCCAAGTGACGATAGGGAAGCAGGATTCTGCTGGAGGCAGCCACTCCAACGAGAGTCGAAATCGATATGACGAGAGTCCAGGCGAACGGATAGGATCCACTGCGGTTGAAGCCGATTGGGCGGGAGCCGGGACCCGCGAAGGATATGAAGAGAACCAGGGGCAAGAAAAGTATGACGACCACTGGTGCAAGGTTGATAGTCGTGCCCGGAACCACAACAAGCGCGTTCAAGAGAAGTATCGATAGGGATGTCACGAACACGGTGGTGTACGTCGCCACCGCCCTTCTGAACGTCGGGTATCTGAGCACGAGATTCGGCAGAAGCTTTCTCCTTGCATACACTACGAGGGTACCGGCCACTAGCACGAGCACGAGCAGACCCAAGAGGAAGGGAGAGAGGAAGAGGCTCTCGCTGGAGACCACCTCTTCGGCGAAACCTGGTGCCCCAACGAACCAGAAGAGAGCGGCAGTGACGGCCGTGAAGAGCACATACGTCAACTCCCTCCTCAGCACTTCCTTCGAGGTGCGGCTCCTGAGAAGCTGGACCAGGAACACTCCGGATATGAGGGAGATGAGAAGGAAGTACGTCGAAAGGTGATGTGTGACGATGAGGACGAGAGTGACAGGGAACAGCAGAAGCCCGAACTTGGGATTCCTCAGCCACTTCAGAAAGAGCAGTAGACATGTGGCGAAGAGCAGATCTCCCATGGCTGCGGGCATTGGATGGGAGGTGGCATAGACGTGGGGCATGGCCACTGCGATGAACGCCGCTGCGATCAGTCCAGCTCTGGCATCGCCCGTGATCTCGGTCGTCATCATGAAGATGGGGAGCACGATGAGGGACGCCAGAATCGGGATCATCAACGATAGGGCCATTGACGTGTCCATCCCAAGCAGCGACGTGCTGGCGACGACGATCTCCATGCCCGGGAACAGCGGATATGCAAAACCCCATCCTGCGTAGGCTCCCGATATCGACCCATTCGCCACGAGTTGCGTGCTGATGTAGTAGTACTCGCCGACGTCCGCTCCCCAGAACAGGTGTCTCACTAGCGGGAACAACCTGATGAACATGGCGATGAGGAATATCGCCAGAAGTGCGGAAGCGGTCGACTTTTTCATTTGTCTTGAAATCAGGAGGGAGTACTTTAACCTTATTGGGCAGCATCTGGCTCGCGCTCCCATTCAGGCCAAAAAGTAAATAGAGCTGGGTGGACTTGTCTCTGGAAATTATGCGAGTCTGCATGGTGGCTCCCTCCGTGAAGATCCCTGAGCCCTTGGCTCAGTCCGTTCATCAGCACGAGTTCGCGAAGAATCTCGTCGACTTGGGGATCGAGGTCCATCTCATCTGCCGGAGGGATGAGAACAGACCCTCTCACGAGGCGGGGATTACCTACCACAGGGTGTTCTCGAAAGATGTCCCGTTGAATAGGTTGTTCTTCACGCGGGACACGAAGAGCAAGGTCAGGTCCTTGCTGCGGGAGCACGAGTTCGACATCGTGCACGACCGCGGATACCTCTTTGGCGGGTCGGGCATCGCCATCGCCCGCAAGGCAGGGATTCCCACGATTCTACAGATTGACGATGACTGGATAAGAACGGAAGCCCTCACGTCGAGGATCGCGGCAACGAGACTCTATCGGCAGATGGCCTTGTGGTGGTGCCAACGGACGTTGCAGAGGGCCGACCACGCTTTCTCCGTGAGCGAGAGTCTCAGGCGAGTTACGATTGACGAGTGGGGGGCTGATGCAGACAAGGTCAGCATAATCCCAAACGGTGTGGACCTCGATCTTTTCAATCCTGGAGTCGAACCATTTGGTGTGCGTGATAGGCTCGATGCCGGAGGCGATTCCATCGTATGCTTTGTCGGAGCTCTGGGGCCCTGGCACGGTGTCGATCAGCTGTTGCAGGCCTTCCCAATAGCTCTTCGCAAGGATGCCAACATGAGGTTGCTACTCGTGGGTGGTGCGAAGGAATACGAGATCGGCCATCTGATAGCGCAGACGAAGAGCCTCGGCATCGCTGATAGGGTCAGTTTCCTTGGTAGGGTCGAACACGAGGAGGTTCCTCGCATCCTCGTGGAAAGCGATGTGGCGGTTGCCCCGTATCCTCACGCCGACTTCGGGTTCTCTCCACTGAAGATATTCGAGTACCTGGCATGCGGATTGCCCGTGATCACGAGCGATGTTCCCTCAACGAGAGAGATCATCCGTCACGGTGAGAACGGTCTCCTTGCCAAGGCGGGCGACCCGAACGAACTGGCCAAGGCGATTCTGAGCGTCTTGGGAGATTCTGACCTGGCGGCAAGACTGAAGGAAGGTGCGCTCGAATCGGCACAGGACTTCAGTTGGCGGAAATCGACCGAAAGACTGGCTAAGCTCTATCGCAAGGCTCTCCGAGGATGAGCGGATGGACAGTGACCTTGTTGGACGCTCCGAACCACAGGGCACGAGTGCCCGAGCGATGAGCGGGGGTCCGAGATATGCGTCTCTGGACGATTCTCACTTCTTGCATCTGGCACCTTGGCTTAGATTGGTCAGGACACTGCAAATGCTCCGGTCACATGTGAGGAGCGGGGGGAGGGTCCTGGATGTGGGGTGCGGTGACGGAACGACCATGATGCATCTAGGCGGGAACCGCGTCGGAGTCGATGTGTCCATGGACGTTCTCAAATCCGCCAAGGCTCGCTCAGGAGCGGATGTCGTACTTGGGTCCGCATTGGCTCTTCCTTTCCGCGACGGGTCCTTCGATGTCGTGGTTTGTACCGAGGTTCTCGAGCACCTCGATGATATGGAAGGTGCAATCGGTCAACTGGCAGCTGTCGCGAAGCGGGATGGAACAATCCATCTAACGGTACCTCTGGCGAGCTGGTACAGACTCATGCTGTTCAGGCTACTGGGCATCAGGCCCTACTACCTCAGCGAAGAAGAGCACAAGAGGGAGTTCTCAGCAGTCCCCGTCGACAGATTCAGTTCAGTCTCTTCGCTCCTCTCATCTTTGGAGCGATACGGCCTCAGGATTGAGGACGTCAGAGGATCCTATTTCTTCCCAGACAAGATGGAGGGCCCCCTCGACGAGATCGTACGCGGTTCCACGAGATTGAGGGCCATCGCCGAGCGTTTGGATGCGATCGCAAATATCCTGCCGAAGATGAGATATCTCGGTCGGTACCTCGCGCTGTCGTGTCGGAAGGTCATGTAGTCTCAGATGAGGTCTTCGTAGACCTTCTCGATCTCCCCCGCAACACGTCCCCATGTGAATTTCCTGAGGACCCGCTCCCTCCCTTCCTTGCCCATCTCCTTCGCCTTCTGGGGGTCTGACAGGATTCCAGTTATCATCTCTGCGAGTTCGCCAGCGTTCCCGTACTCGACGAGAAGTCCGGTCTCATCTTGGACAACGGCTTCTGACGTTCCGCCCACGGCACTTGCTATGCAGGGCTTCTCGCACATCATCGCTTCCAGTAACACAATCCCAAAGGCCTCGTACTCGGAAGGGAGCACGAACACATCGGAGGAGGCAAATGCGCTCCTGAACAGGCGGTCATCGGTGATGTGGCCCGTGAAGACGAGGGCATCCGATACGCCCAGCGAGTTCGCCCTCTTGAGCAGACTCTCCCTCATCCCTTCATCCTGCCCGACGAGTACGAACTTCACGTCATCATGCTCAGCGATCACTTCTGGAATGGAATCCACCAGCGTGTCCAGGCCCTTGTTGGACGCAAGACGCCCGACGAACAGGACGACCTTCCCGACCAATCCATAGTGCTCTCTGAACAGTCGGCCATCTGGAGGCGGGTCGAAATCCCCGGGCGATATCCCGTTCGGTATGATAGTGGTCCTCCCTTCCGCGAAGCGACCACCGTTCATGAGGCTCATCTCTGCCTTCGAGACGCCGATGATTCTGTCCGCGGAATCGAAGATGCATGACCCAAGACACCTGTCATAGATCCTCCTCAGCATTTTCCTCTTGCTCCCGCCCCACATCGACCACTCTGGATGGAAGTGGGGAGTGAAGACGAAGGGCACACCGCGCAGTCTTCTCATTAGGAATGCGGCATTGACATGGAAATATCCATATGAGTGGGCGTGTACGACATCGACCTTCTCTCGGATCGATCTCCACAAGAGGGACGGAACGAGGACGTAGTGCATCTCTCCGCCCATCGTGTGCGCTCGGAACCTCTTGACGCGTATTCCGTCGGACGTATCGGGCACCTCGGTCAGCCGAACGAACGGCGTCTCCGTGTAGAGATCCGAAGTAAACACGGTGACGTCGTGACCCCTCTTCACTAGCTCCTTCGAGATCGAGTGTACGTGCGTCTCAGCGCCCCCAGGAGCGGGCGGAAACCTGACGCACAACTGGAGGATTCTCACGATGCTTCAGCTCCCGTGTTACCTTCTGGAAACAAATACCCAACCGGGCTTTAATAGTATTGCGCTCACTCGCAGAAGTCGTCGAGCTTCAGGTGGTGGACCTTATCGTTGCTGAAGAGGGACTCGATGGCCTCTTCGATGAGATCTATCCTCTGTCTGAGGTACTTGGGAATCGTATACTCTTCGGAGATCCTCTTCGAGACTTCCAGGTACTTCCTGACGGAATTCCTGTGGACCGTTAGCGTGAGGTTCCCGCCGCATCGGGAGCACTTCTTCTTGAGCGGTATCCTGCGGAACTTGGCGTTGCATTTCGTGCATCTCACATGCTGGGTCGAGAACGCCTTCATGTTCCCGATCAAGTCGGGCAGGAAGTGATGAGTCACTATCCTCGAGGCGACGTCAGGGGCATCAACCGCTCGTGTCTTTCGAGCCAGACCCAGCTGAGCCTCCATCTTCTCAACCATCGATCCAGCCTTGTACGCGGACGTCAGAGGACCCGAAGCGATGTTCGACGTTCTATGCGAGAACCCGAGCCCCTCGTACTGCAGCACGCTGCCTATCCTCTTCCCCACAGTGTCCACGAGGTCCTCGACATCCCTCGGATGGGCGAACCTGTTCGCCGCTTCGTAGAACTCCAGCGAATAGCCCTCATCGAGGTCTATGTTGTGGGCCTCCTTGTCTATCTCGTTCGGGTTTATCCTGGTGGTCAGCACAAGGGGAGCATCCATTAGTCCTCCCCTCCTTTCAGGCAGGAACGAACGACTGAAGTTCAGAAGGCCATCAAGAAGGAGCATGACGCAATCCTCATCGCCATCACAGTTGCGTCTTTTAGCCGCGTGGAAGTACGGATGGGCGTAGCAGGCTCTGGCATCAGTGTAGCCTATCAACCGAACAAGAACGCCGCCTGACGTATGAGGTGCAAGACCGACGAGGAGGTGCCCGAGCAGGTCATCTGGACTCTCTGCGTTGTAGAATCTTTCCAAGCCGTAGAACTTCTCGAGCAGGTCATCGAGGAATCCAGCAACACGCAAGAGGTACTCTCCACAGAGCTTTGAGGCGACGATGTCCTGCGGCCTGAGCTCCACCAGCTGATCCGGACGTTCAAGAGGATGTCCGCTCGCGTCTTTTGCGTAACCCAGTTCGCGGGCCCTGTCCACGCTCAGACCTATCTCCGCAGGTTTGAAGTGAGTCAGCGGCAAGTCCGTCATGTCGAACCTCGTCGTGCCGTCCTTGAATACGAACACACGGTGCTTGCTGCGAAGAATCCCCTTCTCAAGGGCCTCAGGCGTCTTGCTCTTCGATATCATCCCCCGGACGCATTTCGCGTCCAGAGCCTTGCCCTCGCCCAGTCTTCTAACGGCCTCTTTGTGGATTCGTGCAATGGGAATCCTCTGGGGCCTGACCATTTTCGTCGGCTTCGTTCTCCCGCCGCACGGGCATCTCGGAAGAATCCACTTGGAGCCACACTCCTGGCAGACCCTGATTCCAACCTCGATGGAGACGTCTTGCGAAGCGATCGCGGACTTGAGGAGTCTCTGCGGCCCGCCAAAGTTTCCGACCGGAAACAGGCTGTGAGGTGCCGGCTTCATCAACCGCTCCTTTGCCTTCTCGGGCCGGGCCATTCTCGCACCGATGCGCGAGGGCGCCCGGGCTCTAACCTCGAATCCCGCGAACTTCGTTACAAGATCCAGGGGATCGGAAGTATCAACGTCGGCCTCCTTCTTGATTTCGCCATCATCTGTCCTGAGCCCCAAGCATCTGATGAGCGGGAGCGAGTACTTCTCGAACGTCAGGCCATCTCCGCTCTCTGTGTGGGTCGCGCCGAGTCTGACCACTAAGTCCTTGATCGCATCCGTTCGGGGGATTAGCAGCCTTCCATCCTCAAGGCGACCCTTGGCCGCGACATGGCCCCTGAGCTCCCCGATCTCTTCGACGGTCAGATCATGCCAGAAGAGGTTGTACTTCGGATGCAGCGGGACGCCGAGGGACTCTGACAGCTCTATGGCTCTCTCCGGTGTTGGGTCTCTCCAATCGGAGGGGAGCTCCTCACACTTCGAGCGCAACTCCTGAACGTAAATCTCCGGCGCATATGCCCCAGGCATGAGCAGATGGTTGTTCTCGAGAAACTCACCGAAGGGAATCAGTATCTCACCGAGGTCCACTATCCTCTTGACGCCGCGGGACGGAACGTCCTTCTCATCCGAGACCTCGATGAGGTCGCCGTTGTCCATCAACAGGATCGGCCCCTCGATTGAATCGCACGGAGTGACGGCTCCAGCCTTGCTCGGCCTCTCTATCTTTATCTGTGTGCCGACCGCAATGAAGCTGTCCAGTGCCTTCATCGTCGCGGGGCTGACTCCCAGCGCGGCGAGCCCGGTGGCTCTTGATCTCCCATACCGCAATCTGAACCCGCCGGGCCTGCTGGGATGAGACAGGATGGGCCTGCCAGCCACTATGTTCTCGATATACCTGTAGTTCGGTTGGATTTCCTCGGCCTCATCATCTGTCTTCTCGTGGACCAGGTCGTCGATGAAACCCCATCCGTCTATCTTCAACTTGGAGACGTGCTTCCTTATCTTCGGCGCCTTGAGGGACAGCCCCTCCGCGATGACAAGACATGCCCCGCCCCTCACCCGATTGGTCTCTATTCTCGGCAGGTCCCTGTGACCGCTGATCTCCGAGTCCTCAGTCCCCTCTCCGTTGATTCCGATGGGACAGTTGCTCACGATGAGATCGATATCATCAGCTGTCGGCGTGTGCTGGAGGTGCTGCAGGCGTCTGTAGAGCGGTATCTCCTCTTTGAAGCGCTCAACCTCCTCTCTCGTTGCCTTGTAGGCTCCTATCCCGAGTTCTCGACGGACGACATCTGCTATCAGGACGCTCAAAGCCTGCCCGGTCCCGCCGGCGGATCTTATCGGCCCAGAGTAGTAGACGTCCGCGTAGGACGTGTTATCCCTGTTCTTCTTTATCTTGACGGATGCCAGGCCTTCGAGCGGAGCGACGAGTATCCCCTCCGTCAGTATTGCGAGTCCCACCCGGATCGCTCTGTCTAGGGCGACCTCCTTGGGTCCTCGACCTTTTCTCGCGAGCTCCTTCGCAATGAGCAGGGAGACCTCCTCTCTGTCGTGCTTCTTCGAGAGGCTTCTGATTCTCCTCGCGATTCCCTTGACATCGTAGTCCTGGAGCAGACGCTCAACTCTCGATGCGAGGTCCTCAGCGCGAGGGATCTCAACATCGAGTTCGGGATCATCTCCCAGTCCCCGGGCCTTCGAGGCGACCTTATAGCATCTCTCCGCATCACTCTCCAGAGTGTCGAAATACTCTCGCATCTCTTGGCTGCAGACGATCCCACCCATCCTCGCATCACTCTCAGGATTAGAAGAAGCAACAGGGTATTGCGGAGCATTTCTATAAACCTATCGAGGGCGGCTCTACGGGCCTCTCGATTCGCGAAGGGCTCTGAGAACTCTAATCGCTATGACCCTCGCGTCAAACCACTCCATCGCCACGGCCACGCCTATGAAGAGGAACGCGAGATAGAAAAGCGCCAGAAGCTCTGGGGGTGCAAGGAACGGCCAGAACAGGAGGAGAATCGCCAGTGCCCAGCAGACCAAGGAGATGAGTCGGAAGCGCGTCATCTTCAGATCGTGACGCGTCACAGCCCCCCCGCAAGCGGCACAGGTCGGCCCCTTCTTGGCGATTCTCTTGCATCTCTCACAGTAGTATCTCACGGGCAAGGATATCAGCAAGGGCATAGATGATCGATGTAAAAGACCCTTCTGCTCCTCGCGAAGGAATTCATCCAACCTGAGATTGCTGGATCCAGGTCCCGATCCTAGGACTTCTCGGGGCAAATATTCATGACAAAAGATATTTATAAAGACAAGTCATCAGAAAGCTGAATGAAGAAGATCAAGAGCGGAATCTACGGTCTGAATCCTCTCTTGGACGGCGGCATGAACGAGAACTCCACGACGGTCGTGATTGGAGCCTCGGGCGCCGGCAAGACCACATTCGCCACCCAGTTCGTCCGAAGGGGACTGGAAGCGGGGCAAGAGAGCATCTTCGTAAGCCTTGACGAGAACAAGGACGAGATAATCAGGGAAGCCATCGAAATGGGGTGGCGCGAGATACTCGATTACCTTGACAACGAGAAGCTCGTGTTCATCGACGCTTCCGGAAAGGAGTTCTCCAGCTTCATAAAGAAAGAGCTTCCATCCTTCGTCGCGGATTGGGGCGGGTCAAATGCTCGCATCTCAATCGATCCTCTGACTCCGGTCATGTGGTCGGTTCAGGATCAGTATGAGAGAAGAGACCTGATCGGATTCCTATTGAAGCAGGCTCGGAAAGTGGGAACGGTTCTCTGCACGCTGGAGGAGCACGGCTCGTCAGGGGACCTTTCGGGACCCGAGACGATCATACCCATGTACCTTGCGGATTGCGTGGTTCATCTCAGATACCGGCCAGTTGACGGTGCAGTGAGCCGAACGCTCAAGATCGTGAAATGCCGGAGCAGCAAGCACAGCGATTTGGCACATCCCTACCGCATAATCAAAGGTCTGGGTCTCATAGTCGAGAGGGGGAACTACAGGAAGGTCGAGACGAAGAAGATCCCAGACAAACTGAGAGAAGACTTCAAGAAGATCGTTGGGAACAAGGTCCCGCCTCATGTTAGGGCACGGCTCTCCAGGGCTCTCAAGGATCTCACCGATGACGATTTTGAGGGGATCAAGGCCAGCGAGATCATCGAAGACATCATCGAGGAATATGAGAAGAAGTAAATCCAGGGGAGTCGGCAAGGCCCTTGAGAGGGTCATGCTTGGCGGGGACGATGAGGAGAGAGCCGGTCTAGAGTCCGTCCTCATGAGCCCCGTCCGGCAGAGGCTCTTCGCATTCCTGTGCCGATATCCTGGATCCCCGCTCAAGACGGTCTCGGCTGCAAACGACATCTCACAGAGCACCGCAGCTTGGCACCTGCGACAGCTAATGGAATCCGGCTACATCAACCAAAGAAATGTCCGCAACAAGGTGACATACTCTCCTGTGGGACTCGTTGACGAAAAGGATGGCGAGCTTCTGGAACTGCTGAACAACGAGGCCGCCAAGAAGCTGTTTCTCACGATACTGAGCCAGCCAGGACTCTCTCAAAGGGAACTGGCGAAGATGCTCAGCACGAGTGACCAGTCAATCCTAAGACTCGTCAAGCGAATGGAGGGTCTCGATCTCATCTCTCGCACGACCGACGGGAGGTTTGTCAGGTATTTCCCATCAGATGGACTGAAGAGGGCGAAGGATCGGAACTACAAGAGGGGGAAGGAGTTCCGCAAGGACATTCTTAGGAAGTTGGAGACCGATGGACTGGAGCCCAAGGTCGTCCGCCAATCGGATACGGAGTTGATGGTCGAGATTCAGAGGTCGCGATTCAAGTCCGTACTGGACCTCTCAGTTGATCCCTTCCGAACAGTACTGGAATAGGACCTAAACACAAAACCGTACTAGACGGTTCCAAAACCAACAGACTGAGTTCCAGACCAGTTCTAGAAACGGTATATATCCACGTCTCGTAGAAGAACCCGATGGAAGAGAGCTTCATAAGTCTCCTTTCTGAGATCTCCGGTGTAGGCAAGAAACGGGCGAAGAGGCTAATCGAGGAAGGATTCTCTTCCGTCGACTCGATTCTATCCGCGGATGTCGAGGACATCGCGATGGTCGCCGGCGTCGGGTGGGAGCTTGCGACCAGAGTCAAGGATTTTTTCGAGGAGAAGTTCCTCCAGGAGAACCTCCCCTTCGTTTGCCCAGTCTGTGGGAGTTCTGTGGAAACTGACGACACACGATGCTCTTCCTGCGGGACGGTCCTGCCAGCCAGAAAGGAGCTCGAAATGGAATCGCTGGACAGCCTGCTGGAAGAGCTTGAGAAGGACATCCCGCTGGACGAGGAAGAGGTTCCCGAGGACGTCGGGGAGGAAGAGGGAGAACCCAAGATCCTGGCCAGGGACTTCCTTGAGAGATGGAAGCGCATCCAGGAGGGAGAGGAACTCCCGCGCGCCCAGAAGATCGAGGAACAGATCAGTCACTACGGCAGACTCCTTGACGTCGACCCCACGCTAGAAAGAGCTTGGCTGAAGAAAGCCGAGCTCCTCGTCGAGCTGGGGAGGTACGACGAAGCAATCGAATGCTACGACAGGGCTTCTGAACTCAATCCAGAGATGGAGGAGCAGTACAAGCTGGAAGTCCTCAACGTGCTCCGGTCCAAAGGGGATGTCTCCCTTGTTCCAGAGGCGGAAGAAGAGATATCTGACGAAGACGCGGACGCCATCGAGAGGGCCATTCGACACTACGATGCGCTCCTGAGGTTGGATCCCTCGCTCAAGATGGCGTGGCAGACCAAGGGAGAGCTACTTGAGAAGCTCGGTCGACAGGACGAAGCAGTTGAGTGCTATGGGAGGGCCATTGGGTCAGCCACTCTCGAAAGAGTCAGGAACATCAGGGAGATGGCCACGCTCAGTCAGCGGGACGTGTTGAGCCGAAGGTCCGTTGGCAAAGGTCTCATCAACGGCCTCGGACGGACCAACGGCCTGGTCAACGGCCTCGTGAATGGAAGGGTCAACGGTCTCGTAAACGGACTTGTCAACGGGGTCGGGCGGGTCAACGGTCTCGTAAACGGACTTGTCAACGGGGTCGGGCGGGTCAACGGCCTAGTCAACGGCCTGATAAACGGTAATGGCCTGATCAACGGCAGAGCGGGCAGGGTTAGACCCATGGAGATTCCCAGAGGACCGTCGAGATGGTCTCGAGGTCTCGTAGGAGTGGCAGCTCTTCTCACGTTTCTCATTCTCATGCCCATGCTGGGTTCAATACTCTTCGCCCCGGCGGGAACTACGATCGAAATCGATGGACACTTCGATGATTGGTCTGTACTCTCCACTAGGAGCTCCCCGATATTCCTTGACGATTCCTCAGATCAGCTGGAGAACGCAGATATCAACATCGTTTCCTACCGGCTGTTCAGGCAACTCAACCGTGGATATGTGTATGCAGAAGTAGAAGGCTCGTTCTTCAACGGTGCGGGGCAGGAAGGCCTCGACAATCTCTTCCTATTCATCGACAGCGACGGAGACTCTTCGACTGGCTACGAGGCAGGCGATCTTGGCGTGGACGATCTCGTGCGCCTCAGCGGTTGGAACAACTCGTGCACAGGAAGCGGTTCCATGGAGTTCTCCCCGTCGCGCGGCAGGGACAACTGGCATGGGTTCCGACAGGACGGGTCCGCCAGTTGCGCCGTGGAGCACAACAAGCTTGAGGCGGTCTTCAGTCTTCCCAACAACGGCGCCAGAATGCTGTTGGCGACCATGGATATCCTCGGGAACATGGATGTGGGGGATGCGATAGTGGAGACGGACCGCGGGGCACTGACAGTGGATGTCGAGACCGTGGCCCCGGAGGTTGTGACGCAGTTGGAATTCCCCGCTCTCTCCCTGATTATGCGGGTCCAGGCGACCGCCCTGAGCACCCTGTCGCTCGATTTTTCCACACGGGGCAACCTCTCTGACGATCTTGTCACTGTTGCGCTGTATCAGGACTCGAACGTCAATGGCGTTTGGGACGCATCGGACGCTCTCCTGGGGACCTCGGACGTTGCCAGCGGCATAGTCCAGTTCCAGCTGAACACATCCTCGAGCCCGCTCACGGGCAACGTCACGCTCTTCGCAGTGGCGCAGTTGACCTCCATGCCTGAGACACACTCCTTCGGACTCAGGCTCGACAGTGTCGTCGCGAACTCGACGGTACTCATCAGGGAAGGCTTTCTGACGAATTCCTACATCCTTTCCCCGCCTGAAGTAACCGTGGACGGTGCATTCGCGGACTGGAACGGGTCATACCAGATGGACGGCAACGATGACGTCATAAGGATCGATCCCGGCGACGCCACGGTGAACGAGAACATCGACCTCAGGAACTACTCACTTCACAGGGCCGAGAACGTCTCCTTCTACCTCGACGTCGACCGCTTGGGAAGGATGCTTGGCGGCAATCTGATTCCCGCCTCTTACGAGAGACCTGGACCATACATCCCTCCCTATCTAGACAGTGACCGTGATACCGTGCCGGACGACCTCGACGGTCCGAACGGGATATACAGGTTCGACTTCGACAACGACGGTACATCGGACATATCCGAGGGAGGCGATGTTGACGGTGACGGCGAACAGGACCACCCCTTCGGCGATGACTATTGGCTAGAGACAGTCCTTCCGTCCAACTTCACAGAACCCTACGCCGGTGAAAGCGTCAGGATCTACATCGGTCCCGCGCCCGCGAGGGTCTCCGAGGGAATGGACAGAGTCGTTGTGTATTTGGACAGAGACGGCCCGAGCACAGGCCTGAGAACGATCGCGGATGGCCAGTTCGTCGGATACGATTTCATGTTGCTTGTCGTAGGAAAAGGCGGCAGCATCAACTCCACTGGCGTTTACGTTTACAATCAGTCTTCTGAGATCCCATGGGAGCTCAGCTCGCCGTTGGACGCTGCGACTGACAGTATCAGGATGGAGCTGGGAGTGCCCGCTCAAGTCCTCAACTTGACCGATGATTTCGTCGCCCACGTCTTCATGATCGATTGGAGCAAGAACTACGACCGTTCCGATGTCGCGCTGACGAACTCCACCAGCAGGAGCAGGACACGCAGTCCGGAGGGCGATGATATCGTGCTGAACGAGATAAGGCCTGACAAGAAGAAGAGCGAGTGGTTCGAACTCGCCAATCCAACGGACAGCGAGATTGACATCTCCGGATGGGAGGTCACGGTGGATGGAATCACGGTATACACATTTCCCCAGGGGACAACGATCGGGGCCTTTGGCAGTGGCAACGAGTACCTCGCAGTGGATGTTAGTGGGGACAAGCTCCCTGACGGAGGGGCCAATGTCAAGCTGGTCAACGGGACCTCAGACATTGACGAGATAGACTACCCAAGCACCAAGGTGTCCGAGAGCTGGTCCAGATACAGGGAGTCCGAGACGGACAAGCCCCTCGATACTGACAGCGTCAATGATTGGTACATCTCGAAATCTTCCACGAAAGGAGAGATGAATGATCAGACCAAACCTTCCATGGTTGTGAAGAAGATTGCGGACAAGATCTCCGCAGCCCCCGGTGAGGAGGTCGTCTACACTATCTACTACAACAACACAGGGTCAAGTAGGGCAAAGAGCGTCTGGCTGAACGATACCCTTCCGGATGCTGTGACCTACATCTCTTCGAGCAAGGCGTACTTATCAAGGAGCGGGAACACGTATCGGTGGTTCTTCAACAACGTTCCGTCCAAGTCCGAGAACTCCTTCACAATTACGGTCCAGGTGAACGACACGGCCGCGGATCAAGCGGTTCTTGCGAACTTCATCACTCTGAACTACACGAACAACAATAATGTCTGGCAACCAGGCTCCGACTCCACAACGTCCTTCACAGTGTCGCGCCCCATAATAACCATAGTCAAGACTGTCGACAAATCCATCGCTCAGCCCGGCGACACGTTGAACTACACTATCTACTACAACAACACAGGCTCAGCGAACGCAGCTCACGTATGGGTGAATGACACCCTTCCAGACAACGTGACCTTCCAGTCCTCGAGCGATCCTTACGAGTCCCAGACCGGGAGTACCTACGTCTGGCATTTCACAGATGTCGCACCAGGTTCTCATTCATTCACGATTACGGTCACCGTTGACCTCGATGTGCCACCCGGGATCACACTGGTCAACTACGCCTTCCTGAACTACACGACACAGAACTCGTACGGATTGGAGGGATCTTCGGGTTCGGCGTCGACCTACATCCCTGAATTCCAGGACATGGTCATGCCTCTAGCCACGATTCTGGCGGTCTTTGTCCTCATCAGAAGAAGGAGGGTGGCTGACGGCGTTCCGCGGACCAACGACCGTTAAAGCGGCACGATTCACCGCCGCTCAAGGGATTGCTCCCAGCGAGCAATGGCTAGCGTACCTGGGCCAACAGTCCGAGACCCTCTCAAGGAGGGTTAGGCTTCCCGTGGGCTCGCGCTCCACAGTACCGGAGAGAACGTGGGCGGGCTTAACTTCTGGGTTCGGGATGGGACCAGGTGTATCTCCGCCACTCTGGCCGTCATACCAACCAGCTGATTACTCACCACCGTATATAACCTTTTTCAAATCCATCGTGTCCGCTCGCGTTCCACGCCTCCCAAACAAAGAAGTCGGTGCATTCTGGCGGGAACTAGGCAAACAGGGAGAACAGTCCGAAGAGCAGGTTGCCGAGGACGAAGGAGAGTGCGAAGGAGATCGTCAGGGGCACGATGAAAGGGATCTGGGGGGTCACCCAAACCCGGTCGTGACCCGCCGCAATCAGCTTCTGGGCCTCCTCCTCTATGTTCCTGCTGCGTCTTGGAAGGAGCTCCCTGACCAGCTTTCCGTCCTCGACTCTCTGCATCAGCCAAACGAACTTCGGTAGATCCCTTAGGTCCGTCTTGTAGCCAAACAGCCCCTCGGGCAGCTTCAGATCGCCCTTCGAGAGGTTGTAGATCAGGAACGCGAGAGGTGCGAAGACCATCAGGAGTGCCGCGTTGAGCAGGGCTACCAGCGCGAATGGAAACGCAATGCTGAACCCGCTCAGCTCGCCCCAACCCAAGAGAGGAAACCCGTGGAATGCTGGGTACATTGGGACCAGGATGGCTATGGCCATGAACGATTTCGCGTCCGCGCCTCCCCTAAGAAGCCCTGTCATGTAGAAGACGTAGGCCATGAGAATCATCGCCGGAATCGTGAGCAGTTGGAGGAACTTCGTGAGGGCCTCCCCTCCGATCTGGAGGAAATGGTATAGCAGGAATGCGATGACGACCAGAGCCAACACGTAGAGGACGATTACGGTTGCCCTGAGCCAGTTCTCCGGGATCTCAAGGATCGTGTCTCTGTCCCAGAAAACGTCGAAATACATGATCGCCACGGGCACGAGGATCAGATGGTGATGGAGAGAATATCCGTTCGAAAACATCTGCGCTTCGAGGACTGCGATGGCGCACAGGCCCATCAGAACCCACACGATGTTCGAGACCCTTCTCGTTCTCATGTCGGAGACCGACCCGTAAACAAGGAAGAACAGACCGAGGACGAGCCTTAGGATGTCCAATTCCTCCATGCACATCGATAGCGACTCCAAATTAAAAAGATAGTGGTATGGTTACGACCCGCAAGAGTCACGTGAGTGTCAGACCAAGACCTTCCGCAAACCTGTGCGCCTCGTTGAACTCGCGATTTGTGATTCGTCTTCCTATCTTCTCATGATAGAATGCCTTGTGCTCAGGTCTGTACTGGTCCATGACGTTGACCACTATCTTGCTCGTGTCCAGGTTCTCCTTCACCCACCTGAGGATCGGTTTGGTGCAGCACTCGACGTGTCCCGGCATCACGAGGTGTCTCATGACGATCTCTGCGTGCTCGTTCGCCAAGCTGTGGTTTCTCGTCACGATTTCCCAATAGTTGGGAGCGTCCGAGAGCTCTTCTCCGCATTCGCCAGGCCCGTACTTGAAGTCAGAGAGATACACGTCGACGACTCCGCGAAGAAGAGTCATAGTCTCTCTCGACATGTACATGTTCGAGTTCCAGACTTGGGGCAACGGCGCGGAGCACACCCGCAGGACCTGTAGTATGTATTCAAGGTTCGGCGTTGGTTCCCCGCCCACCCAGTTGACGTTCCTAACATTGCCGGCCATCCTCTCTATGTCGCGGGAAAGGACCTCCGCTGGAATGCATCTTCCCGCATTTCGCTGACTTATGTCCCAGTTCTGGCAGAATATGCATCTGAAAGTGCACCTGCTGAAGAAGATCGTGTACGAGGGGATGATGTCCGGCTCCTCTCCCCAATGGACGAACTTGGAAGCCACTCTGGCCTCTTCTGCTTTGCAGTAGCCTTTCTCTCCCGCCAGTCGGTTCACTCCACAAGACCGCTCACAGAGATGGCAGCTCTCCATGATCCTTCGGGCGAGCTCGATCTTCAGATCGATCAGGGTCTTTCCCGGGTCGGGGATCTTGCCCTCCGCCTCCAAGAAGGTGCCGTGATCCGCCCAGAGCGTGGGAGTATCCTCCGTGAGATCCGAATCTATGCCCTGGGCAGCCTCTGCGAGGAACGCGGGGAGTCTATCCCCACTCAAGATGGAAAAATAGTTGGAAAGAACCTGCCTGGAGCTCTTCACGACATTTTATGGCCGCGTCAGATGAAAAACCTTATGGTCCAGCCTCCGAAAGATTTTATACACCTCGATATTGTATATCCGACTCTCCATGAACCGTGAGGATACGACACCTGAAGTTGAGATTCAGCTCAGCCGTAATCTGGGTCTTCTAGATGTCACCATGATAGGGATAGGCGGGATGATCGGGGCGGGCATCTTCGTCCTCATGGGGAGTGCATCCTCCGTGGCTGGTAGCGCAGCCATTATCGCCCTTGCTCTAAACGGATTGGTGGCATTGATTACCGCACTCTCCTATGCCGAGCTTGGCTCCGCCTTTCCCGCCGCCGGCAGCGTCTACATCTGGGCAAGGGAAGGCCTCCCGCCTCCTGCGGGCTTCTTCAGCGGGTGGACGTCGTGGATCGCTGCCACGATTGCATGCAGTCTCTACGCGGTTGGGTTCGGCAGTTTCGCCGTATTCGCCCTTGGCCCCGAAGTTGCGGGGGTCATCCAGGATTCCCCATATTGGCTCGTCCAGATTATCGCGGTTCTCATCGTCCTGACCTTCGTCTTCATAAACTACTTCGGCGTCGAGACGACCGGAAAGACCGAGTCGTGGCTTACGGCGGCAAAGGTGGGCATACTTGCGGTTTTCGTCTTGGGCGGATTCATAGCCATCTTCGGCGATCCTGCACATTTGAACGATTTCGTTGATGACTTTGTCGGTCAGAACGTGTCCAGCGTCTTCCTGGCCATGGGCCTCACGCTCATCGCGTTTCAGGGATTCGAGATCATCGCTCAGTCTGGCGAAGAAGTCAAGAACCCGAAAAGGAACATCCCCAGAGCGATATTCATCTCAATCGGAGTTGTCGTCCTTCTCTACGTGCTCACGTTCTTCGTCTTCTATGAACATCTGGTGGACCCAAGATTCATGGATTCCAATTCCCCCGAACTCGCGATGATTCGGGCAGCAAACGGGATCATCCCCGTAGGTGGTTCAGCACTGATGCTTGCGGGAGGCTTTCTTGCCACAACTTCCGCATTGAATGCAACTGTCTATTCCTCCTCGAGGGTTTCGTTTGCCATGGGCAGGGATGGAACCATCCCTCATCGACTGGGGAAGATCCATCCGGTAAGGAGAACACCTGCCAATGCGATACTGACAAGCGGTCTTATCATAGGCATGATGGCCGTGCTCCTTCCCATAGAGCAGATCGCCGCATCGGCATCCGTGATGTTCCTCCTGCTCTTCACCCTCGCGAATGCATCTGTGATATCCCTGAGGAAGAAAAGGCCCGATCTGGACAGAGGGTTCAAGGTTCCGTTTGTCCCCGTCGTGCCGCTGATAGGTATCGTCCTGAATATCTCTCTTGCTGCCTACATCTGGTTCTTGGAACCTCTGGAGGGAGACTTCGGTCCCGGTCAGATTGCGTGGTATGTAGCGCTGACGTGGATTCTCATTGGATTGGTGATCCATTACCCGACGGGCGGTAGGAGGGAGATTACTGAGATCAAGCCTGCCCGAAGGGTCGAGGTCCTCGAGGTTCTCTCCAAGGGAACCGCCAAGATAGACAAGAAGAAGTACAGGGTCATGGTCCCGATCAAAGGACCTGAGGATATGCCCTTGGTCGATTTCGGAGCTTCTCTGGCGGAAGACAGGAATGGAGAGCTCACCATACTCAGCGTGTTCGACGTCCCGAAAGCCACGCCCTTGAAGTCAGTGGGCTACGGACAAGTGAACTCGTCGATAAGAGAAATGGGTCGTCTAGAGAGGTCCGCAAGGAAGAAAGATGTCAAGGTCCATGCGCTCCTCAAGATCTCGCACGATGTCTACGAGGCCATCATCCGGACCATCGAGAACGAGGACGTGAACCTCATAGTCCTTGGATGGACGGGCGGGGTGCCAACTCATCGAAGGATATTCGGAACCAACATAGACTACCTGGTGCAGAGGGCACCTTCGGATGTCGTAGTCTTCAAGTACAAAGGCATGCCCGAGACGCTCGACAGCATACTCCTTCTCGCAGGTCATGAATGGCACGCCTCGCACGCCGCAGAACTGGCCTCCAGCATCGCAAAGAGATCTGAGGCAACCATCACCGTCCTTGGTGTGGTGACGGACGCAAGCAAGAGGAGAATGGACGAGAGGGCCGTCGAGAGACTGTCAACGATCTGCCGCGAGAACGGTGTCGGCGTGGACACCAAGGTAGTGACCTCCCGGGAGTACGTCCGCACTGTTGTAGCCGAGTCCAAGAAGCACGATTTGCTGGTGATGGGTGCCAGCGCATATTGGCCTCTCAAGAAATACGTCTTCGGGCCGATACGGGACGACATCGCTGCAAGAACGGAGACACCGATTCTCATGTTGAGAAAGGTGAAGACTAGTTGACAAGGGACTTTATGCCAGCTTCCAGGAAGACATCCTGAACGCAGTAGATCAGTTTGCTGTTGATTGCCTTCATGGTCTCTGGCTTGTCGGTATAAGCGAGCAGTTGATACAGTACGAGCCCATCATCGATGTTCTTGGCGAAGACCCTCGGTTTCGGCTCATCCACAATCCCATCTGTCTTGTCCGCCGCCTTCATGAGGAGTTCCTCGACCTTGGCGTGCGGGATGTCGAACCCGACTCTCGTCTCCACGGCCATGGCGTAGGTTTCCGATCTGCTGAAATTCACGGTTCTCTTTCCGATCAACTCGCTATTCGGAACACTGATAATCTCTCCCCTGAGCGTCTCCACCTGCGTCAGGGCAAGGCCTATGTTCTTGATGTCGCAGACGAGATCATCCAGAATCTTCACTCTGTCGCCCTCATCGAACGGATCCGACATCATGAGCCCGATTCCCGACAAGGCATTCCTAATAGTATCGATTCCCACGTAAATGCCAGCGAGGGCGAGGAGCACGAACACGACCGCCGCGAGTATCACCTCAAGTGGGTCCAGAAGCACCGAGAGGATCAAGAAGACGAGAACGACCACCGCTGCTCCCCAGATGATGTATCTGGAAAGCCTCCTCAGGAGCTCGATTACACGCGGAGGGAACTTCTTGCTCCTTCGCCTCATGTCCTCGAACAGCGACGATGTGAGCCGCAAGATGATTAGCGTCACTGCGATTACAACGACGACCATCGCACCTATATGCGGGAGATTGACAGCCTGGATCGGATACAGAATGATCTCGTTCACCCAGTCCCTCACGCCTTCCACACCGGCTCCGCCGATGAGCCAAAGCCCGCCAAGCCCGGCGATCAACCCTCCCAGCACATATATGAGGTACTTGAGGAAGAGCTCAACGAATCCAAGGGCCTCAAGGCCAACGAGGCCTTCCTGTCTTCTCTCGACCGACATCCGCAGATATTCCGCAAACCTCCTCAACATGTTCGCGAGGATGACCGTGATCAGGAGGACCACGACAACGAAGAGGATTGGCAGGATGAGGCTGTTCAAGACTAGGAGGAACCCTTCCTCTCCAGACTGCATGTACACTATGAGAAGAACGAGAACGCCCAGGATGCCCACCCACATCCACTGAACAATCGATCTTATTATGTCCAGGGCCCTGTTGTCTAGGTACTTGCTCTCGTGCATCTTGAGATACTCGAAGTACCTCGTCAACCATGCGAGACCGTACATCCACACAACTATGAGTAGGATTATCGCCACGAGCCACGGACCGAATTCCGTGAGGAAACCAACAACTGGATCTAGGAGGGAAAGCGTGAACGCCATCCGATTGAGATTATGCAGCATTATTAAAGCCTTTTCGGAGGTTTTCCCAAAGCGGAGAATGAGCCTCTGGCTCGAAAAAGCACTAATTCAGTTGGGTAGCCTTGCCGCGCACTAGCCAGAGATTGGCCGTCTCCCCTTTTTGGACCGCATCCCCGAAGAAGCTCGATGGCAAACCTTCTATGCATATTCCGAAATCCACTCTCCAGGACCCCGAGCCCATCCCCAGCAACAAGGCCAACGCAGCGACGTTCATGCGGATGGAGATGACGAAGAGCACCTCCGTCCCGAATTCGTGATTGGCGCTCATCATCTTGACCAGTCGCGGAGTTCCTATCGAGAGCAGGACCTCGAAGCCCAGGTACGTATTGGCGGCAAGAACGTCCTGCAGATTCCGCTCGACGCTTACTGAAGGCGGGCTTCCAAACCCCGAAATGAGCCCCCTCAATTTGGCTGACAGCCAGAGGAAGCTCTCGCGCAGGACCTCTTTCCCGATGATGAACGCGAGCCTGACTCCGATACCAGCTGTCCCGCCAACCTTGACCTGACCCTCGAAGTAGAGGACAACCTCTATGACCCTCTCTATGTTGCTCTCGATTGCCTCGACCAACTCGCTCATCGTGTTGGAGATTCCAAGTTCGGCGAATCTGGCGGCAGAGTCGATCGAGATCTCCTCCCCGAGGGTCTCTGCCCAGGCCGACTCGAAGGACCGGGAGACGATGCCGACTAGGTCGAGTTCCACGAGCTCCTCTCTGAGCTTGATGAGCATTCCCAGCTCGATGTCAAGCGTTCCCACGGGAGTGGGAATCGAGGGAATCTCGACCGCGTATCTCTTCTCGTGAAATCTCTCGATGTGCGGCACCTCGAACTCAATCTGCCATTCTTCCCCCCATTCCGCAACAGCATGGAAGAAGGATCCCTCAAGGACCATCGCCGGATCGAATGTTCCATTGAAAACCAGATATCCATATGAGATCTCGAGGTTGACCGTGACGTCGTATTCGGAGGTCACCTTGTTCTTCTGATCCTGTGTCAGGTTCATATCATCCAGTTTGCTTAGCACAACTACGGTCCTCAGACTTCCGGCTTCGAAGACCCCCGCCAGAATCGTGCCGCTACCCTGGTTGAGGCCAATCTCGAGTTCCCCTCCCAAGACGGACATCTGAAACGTTGTTGCTCCGAACGCGGATATGACTTCCTCGATCATGCCACCGATTAGACCTGCAACGCTCGAGATTGAGGACCTCAGCAGCTCAGTCGTGGTCTCTATGACGTCGTTTATGCCCTTCAGCACGTCCCGGGCGTACGACAGAAGCGTTCCGATGAGCTCCTTCACGAGGGATACGAGCCACGAAATCGCATCCAGGATCCAATCGAGAACCTTGAGGAGACAGTCCCAAACATCCTCGAGGAACTTGCAGAAGGTCTCCCATATGTCCTCAAGGAAAGTATTGCTCGAATCGTATGCAACGTCCGCTAGCGGCCATCCTGATCTTGCGCTTATCGATATCTCGAACTCCAGGGGGATGCTTGTCCCGATTCTGTCCTTCTGGCTCGTGATGCTGTTCGATGCCCAGTCTGTGGTGACGAGGACGTCGGTGAGCGCTCTGACCCGTATCCTCCAAGTTGACACGTACGGAGCGAAGGAGCTGCGGGTGACATCCGTATAGTGAACGTTTCTTCCTGACCCAGGTCGAGAATCCAGGGGGCTGTCCACGGAAATGCACAAGGCCCCAACACGGAGCTCTTCGGCATCGCACGCCGCCCGCCAGTTCTCCCCAGACAGGTATGACGGTTTCTGGGTGACCTCTGTCCTGAAACTCCTTCTTGGTGCTTCCGCGTGGTTTGCGTCTCCACGCCAGAACCGGAATGTCTCGTTCGTTATCGAAACGAGAAAACGGATGTTCTCGACATCTTCCGCTTCGACGGTGGATTCCACGAGCTGAGCGACGTTGTCCGAGGCTTCTGCCAGTATGCCCGACGACGAAACCACGAAATCCCTCAGCCTCGAGTACAGACCCCCGTCTTCTGACGGCGTGTCCATCGAAGTTGCCTTCCAACTCATCTCCTCCAGATTCAAGATCGTCTGGTTGATAAGCAGTCCATGTGCCTCTCTGCCAAGCCCTCTCTCCAGAACGGACAACTCCACGATCTCGGCGAGTTGCCCCCTCTCCTCGACGGTCAGGCTCTCGTATTCCGTCTGCCTCTCGACCCGTCGGATCATCTGCTCGAGAATCGTCTCGTGTGCGAGGGCTTTGCCTTCATCACCAACCAGTGAGCCGACCTCATCCACGATTCGTGAGATCACGTTCGCAGTTAGGTTGGCCTGGGCATCCCACAGTTCGCTTATGATTTCAACTACCAAGGTCTCGTTGTTCTGTATCTGGACGAGCAAGCTGGAGGTCTTCTCCCTTACCGCCTCGCTAAGGTTCTGCAATGCCGAGACGTTGTCAGTTGGCACAATGCCGTCCATCGAGACTGCGGAGAAGGGACCCGCCGCTTCGGCCATCTCGCCAACCCTCCCTGCCATCTCCTTCACGAGGTCCCGTTGCGTCTTGTACACGACCCTCACGTCGCTGTCATAGACCAGATGATAGCAGCTCCTCCAGAAGCCATCGAAGCCCCCCGCCACGTCCACGACTTCAAATGGTATGTATGCAGCGAATCCCGGTATGGTGAAGTTGACGACACCGCTCGTCTCCGTTGTGATCTGGAACTCCGAGCCCGGGGCCGGGAACACAACGGGATTGGATATCAGAGTGCTGGCTTTCGTCTCGCGGGCCATGTTTTTGAACCATGATCTGGTCAACCAGGCCTCCCTGCTTTCGCCCGAAATCCAGAAGAGAAAATCCTGTATGGAGTTGGCCAGCACTTGGGCTGCTTGCAGGGAGATATCCGCAACTGGAGTGAGCCCGAAGTAGTCGAAGTATTTCAGCGTCATCCGGTCGATCATGGCGTAGATCGCCTGCGAGACGATTGTGCCGATTGACACGTTCGCCCTTCCCTGTCCCGTATGAAGGAGGAATAGGTCCGATGGGTCCAAGCTTCCCGCTCCAACCCATGTTTCCAGGAGGTTAGCTAGGCTCGTGTTCTTACCCTCGCCACTATTGACGAGATCGAACGCTTCTATGGCATCCTCGTCAACCGATCTGAATAGAGCGAGCTGCTCGAGGACCAAGGCCAGATTCAGCGCCCTCTCCACGTCCTGAATTCCAATTATCTCGCCGGTTGAAGGGGCATCCTGTCGTGAGGAACCCCATCCTTGGAGCACCCTCACCTGAGCCAGCGTCGACAGCATATACTCCGTGATCCTCGCGATGTCCCCGAACTCGGACTGTGCGGCGGAAGCAAGGCTGTCCATCTTGCCCTTCAGAAACGGGACGAACGAGTCCAAGTCCTGAGAGAACCCATGCTTGTTTCTCGTGGCAATCCCGTCCTTGTTCATGACGTACGTGACGTGCCCCGCCACCGAGAACGTCACAGTTCTCCATACCTCCATCCAGTAACCTGAGCGGTCCGTCTCGAGTTCCTCGAACGTCAGGTTCCCGAAAGTCTCGTTCTCGACACTGGCCTCCTTCCCGAAGTCCTGCAGAATCCAGTTCTCGAGGATGATTGAGCTGCTGTGATCGCGGATATCGAAGTGGAAACCTTCGACGTCTCGCGGGAATGACCCATTGAGATACGAATCCATCATGTCCTCGTACAGGTGAGCGATCCTCGAGCGGTTTCCGCCACCCAGTTGGACCGCCCTGGTTCCCATCCAGTAGGCCTCGGTCTCAACCTCCCTGTGGACGAGGACAGAGACTTCCCTTCCCTCTTGGATGACATCCTCCGTCACCCTGTCCTTCACGTGCTGGAACTGAAGTCCGGAGATGTATGCCATGCTGAGCATCGACGTCAGAAGAATCAACACACCCAGAAAGGCAAAGGGCACCCTCGCTCTATTGTCTAGTCTTATTCGACATCCCTCCGATTGGAGAACGCCCGGTCGCTATAAGTCGATTCCCAGTATTAGCAATCCGGAAAATCTGAATGGCAGCGGAAGAAAGAACCCTAGAGTCTCGTCAATGCGACCGTTTCGATGCTTTGCACGCCCTCGATTGCTGCCAGCTCGCTCTCCAACCTCTCTCCGAGCCCTTCTACCTCCTCCACGATTGCAGTTACCTCGAGGGCGTTCAGTCCGAAGGCGATTGGCTTCACCTCAGATGAATGGAATCTCCGCTCCCCCAGGACTTCCATCGCTTTGTCCTGGACACCTTTCAGATCCACTTCCAACCCGCTTGGCATGAGTCTGTACGTAATGGCAACTTCTCCCATGTCAAACCCCTAAGGCCCCTCGAAACCGCAGGCTTCGCATCTATACGGGACACTCTGGTCTCTGCATTGAGCGCATCGACCTATGGTCCCCTCTCCGCAGACGGGACACTTGAAGACCGCGGCTCCCTTTCTCTTCATCACGACACCGCATGACGAACATCGGTTCTCTGGCATCATTTCACCTTGGCGATTTCCGAGGATTGCGGGGGACATATGAGACGTCAGACTTAAATGTGCCCTTTCCGATGTGTTGGAGAATGAAACTTGTTTGAAGGCGAAGAAAGGGGATATTAATAGTTATCATTCAAACACAATTTTTTCCACTGACAAATATATTTCCTTCGACATTTAAAGAGGATCGGCGGCCCGGAACACACGACGGCACCAAAATCAGCGCAAGCTTTTAATATAAGGATGGTAATCTCGCATGGAATCATGCCGAGACCTCAGATGAGCCCTGGGCCCGTAGCTCAGCTAGGTCGGACGCATATGACCGTCATCACGTCCCTAGAAAGAGCATCTGGCTTTTAGTTGACCCGTTTCGGAAAGCCAGCATAATCCATCAGAGACGGTCGAAAAGACACCAGGTGGTCCGGGGTTCGAAAAAGCCTTCATCCCGAGGGCTTCGAAAATCCCCGCGGGCCCGTCTGAGGGGGCTCGGCGGCATCTACGCGTATGGTAGAGAAAGACTGGGGTGGACGAGGTTGAAGTTCAATGTTATGGAGCACAGGTTGGTACCCGAGCATCATCTGCTTTCCGAGAAGGATGAAGGAACGATCCTTGAGGGCCTCAAGGTTCACAAAGATCAGCTCCCAAAGATACGTAGAAACGACCCGTGTGTACAGCTCCTTGAAAGGAAACACGGACCGATCGAGGAGGGTCGTGTCATCAGGATAGTGAGGTTAAGCGAGACATCTGGAGTCTCGGTGGCGTACAGACTCGTAGTCGGAAGGTGATTTAGTGCGAGAGTTGGTAGGAGCTTTCTTCAGAGAGCGGAGTATCGTCAACCACCATATAGCTAGCTTCAATGACTTCCTCCCCACGCTTGATAATCCGAACAGCAGGATGCAGCAGATTGTCGACAATCTGCGGACCTCTGTGGATGACGAGCGGAGAGGGATAGTGAAGCTTGACGAGGACAGAACGGACGGAGACGTTATCGAAATCCGGATCGGAAGGCCAAGAGACGAGAAGGCAAGGATACTCTCAGATGCCAAGTCCACAATCGAGATCGATACTCCGATAGTCAGAGAGGCGAACGGGGCGACGGACGAGCTTACTCCGATGGAAGCCAGACTGAGGAACCTGAACTATCAGGCCCCTATCCACCTTTGGTTCACAAAGATTATAAACGACATCGAGCAGGAACCCGAGCGGGTGCCCATCGGCAACCTCCCCATCATGGCGAAGTCAAAGAAATGTCACCTCCACAAGGAGAACCTGGAAGTGGACGGGGAGCTCACGCAGGAGGAGTACCTGGACCGGCTCACCGAATTGAAAGAGGACCCACATGACCCGGGCGGCTACTTCATCATTGGTGGGACAGAAAGGGTTCTGATCTCGCTCGAGGACCTGGCGCCGAATCGGGTGCTCGTTGAAACGAGTGAACGGTACGGCAGGAAGGCCGAAGTCGCAAAGGTATTCTCCCAGAAGGAAGGATACCGGGCACTCACGCTGATGGAGAAGAAGAAGGACGGGATGCTCGTCGTAGCCGTCCCCACAGCGTCGGGACACATCCCGCTCATGATCCTGCTGAAGGCCCTCGGGATGGATACTGACGGAGAGATATTCTCAGCGATAGTCTCCGAAAAGGAGATGGACAATGTCATCTACGCGAACATCGAGGAATGCCAGAACAAGAAGCTCTATCCTCCGAACGGAATATTCACGAAGGAAGACGCGCTCCTGTGGCTCGAGAAGAAATTCGCGACGGGACAGGCGAAGGAGTACCGAGAGAAGAAGGTCTCGAGCATACTGGACCGTTCGCTGCTCCCGCATCTCGGTGACAGCTCGGACGACAGGTTGAAGAAGGCCATATTCCTCGGAAGGATAGCGAGGACGGTTCTTGAGCTGTCCCTTGGCAAGAGGCTGGAGGACGACAAGGACCACTACGCTAACAAGAGGTTGAAACTGGCTGGCGATCTCATGGAGGACCTCTTCCGAGTCGCATTTGCCAACCTCATGAAGGATTTGAAGTATCAGCTCGAGAGGAGCTATTCACGGAGGAAGGAGCTGAAGATATCCTCTGCCATCAGGCCCGATCTTCTCACGCAGAGGCTTCTCCATGCACTCGCAACTGGAAACTGGGTTGGCGGAAGGGCGGGCGTGTCACAGCTTCTCGATAGGACATCCAACATGAGTGCGATGTCTCATTTGAGGAGGGTCACCTCACCGCTCACACGCAGCCAGCCCCACTTCGAAGCCCGTGACCTGCATCCAACACAATGGGGGCGGCTTTGCCCGAATGAGACGCCGGAAGGCCAGAACTGCGGTCTCGTGAAGAACTGCGCGCTCATCGTCGACGTGTCGGAGGGCTTCTCCGAAGATGAAGTCAAGCTGCTTCTGGCCGACCTCGGAACGAAGCAGATCAAAGGTCAGCGAACGACGATGACCAGGGTCTACGTGAACGGTGACCTGGTGGGTCTGCACGATGACCCTGTGCGGCTGATCGAGGGCGTCCGGGAAAGGAGACGGAACGGTCTTCTGTCCACTGAGGTGAACGCCCGCTTCGATGCGAACATGAACGAGATAGTAATCAACTGCGATGAGGGAAGGGTGAGGCGTCCGTTGCTCGTGGTCAAGGACGGCAGGCCCGTTCTGACGAAGGCCCATATCGACGACATCCGTGCAGGCAAGCGAAACGCGACAGACCTTCCCCAGGACGGCATGCTGGATTGGATCGACGCTGAGGAGGAAGAGGATACGTACGTCGCAGTGTACGCCTACGACACGCCGTCGCGCTGTGAGCACTGCAACAGACCACTCTCGAGGAACGACGTTGAGTGGACCAATATGGGTGAGCCCGATGATTTCGCCAGGCTCACGTGCGTTCACTGCAACAAGTCCTTCGATGTGCCCTCCCTTCTGACGAAGGAGCACACGCACTTGGAAGTCGACCCGCTTGTCATCCTCGGCGTTGCGAGCGGGCTGGTTCCATATCCCGAGCACAACTCCACTCCCAGAGTGACAATGGGATCGGGGATGGCCAAGCAGTCGCTCGGCCTTCCTGCTGCGAACTACAGGATCAGGCCTGACACGAGAGGTCATCTGCTTCACTACCCCCAGGCCGCGATTGTCGAGACCAAGGGGATGGAGTACGTCAAGTTCAAGGAAAGACCCGCTGGTCAGAATCTCGTGGTCGCGGTGATGTCCCACTACGGGTACAATATCCATGACGCAATCGTGATGAACAAGGCCAGCATCGAGAGGGGCCTGGGCAGGTCCACCTTTCTGCGAACGTACAAGGCGGAAGAGAGGAGGTATCCAGGCGGTCAGGAGGACCACTTCGAGATACCCTCTCCTGACGTGAGGGGAGCCAGAGCTGACACGTCCTACAGCAGCCTGACCCCCGATGACGGGTTGATAACTCCAGAGGTCGCAGTGGATGGAGGGGACGTCCTGATCGGAAAGACCTCACCTCCCAGGTTCCTTGAGGAGGACACGGATTTCCTGACGCCTCAGAAGAGGAGAGAGACGAGCATCACGGTCCGGCATGGCGAGAGTGGTTGGGTTGACAGCGTCATGCTGACAGAGTCCGAGAACGGAAGCAAACTCGCCAAGGTTAAGGTCAGAGACCTCAGGGTTCCCGAGCTTGGTGACAAGTTCGCCTCGAGACACGGTCAGAAGGGCGTGATAGGTCTCATCGCCGCTCAGGAGGACATGCCCTTCAGCGAAGAGGGAGTCGTTCCGGATCTCATAATCAATCCTCACGCGATTCCTTCCCGAATGACCGTCGCCCACGTTCTGGAGACGATTGGCGGGAAGGTTGGCGCGATGCAGGGCCGGATGATCGATGGCACTCCCTTTAGCGGAGAGAGGGAAGAGGCGTTGCGCACGGCGCTGACGGATGCAGGATTCAAGAACAACGGCAAGGAAGTCATGTACGATGGAAGGACCGGCCAGATGATTGAGGCTGAGATCTTCATGGGCGTCATCTACTATCAGAAGTTGCACCATATGGTCTCTGGAAAGCTTCACGTCCGGTCTCGAGGACCCGTCCAGATTCTGACGAGACAGCCCACAGAGGGAAGGTCCAGGCAGGGCGGCCTGAGGTTCGGAGAGATGGAGAGAGACTGCCTGATTGGACACGGCGTGGCCATGGTGATCAAGGACAGGCTTCTCGACGAGTCTGATGGAACACTTCAATACGTCTGCGGCGAGCCGACTTGCGGTCATTTCGCCATCAAGGACCGCAAGGGGAACCTGAGCTGTCCCGTGTGTGGCAACAACACAAGGATCCATCCCGTCCAGACATCGTACGCGTTCAAGCTTCTCCTAGACGAGCTTCTCTCATTGAGTGTGGCAATGCGACTACAGCTCGAGGACCTGAGGTGATCAAATGCTGCGGGGAGTCTCCAAGAGGATAAAATCAATCAAGTTCGCTCTGCTTTCGCCCGATGAGATCAGGAAGATGTCCGCGACGAAAGTCATCACAGCTGACACCTACGATGACGATGGTTTTCCGATAGACATGGGCCTCATGGACTCGCATCTGGGGGTCATAGAGCCAGGACTTAGGTGCAAGACGTGCGGCGGCAAGGTCGACGATTGCCCAGGTCACTTCGGGCACATCGACCTAGCTATGCCGGTCATCCACGTCGGATATGTGAAGGAGCTCAAGAAGCTCCTCCAGGCGACCTGCAGGAAATGTGGACGGCTGCTCCTTAGAGACGAGGAAATCAGAGCGTACGAGAAGGAGATGGAAGCCCTGGATAAGATCGGCGGGACGAAGCTCGACAGGACGATAATGGCGAAGGAGACCGCTCGCGACGCGGCGAAGCGACAGATCTGCCCCCATTGCGATACCGAGCAATCCAAGATCACTTTGGACAAGCCGACCACCTTCAGAGAAGACGGCCACAAGCTCACACCAAAGGAGGTGAGGGAGCGTCTGGAGAGAATCAGGGATGATGACCTACCTTCAATGGGAATCAACCCGAACGTCGCAAGGCCCGAATGGATGATCCTCACGGCCCTGCTTGTCCCGCCAGTGACAGTGCGACCGTCCATAACGCTCGAGAGCGGGGACAGGTCCGAGGACGATCTCACGCACAAGCTCGTCGATGTTCTGAGAATCAATCAGCGACTGAGAGAGAACAGGGACGCCGGCGCTCCACAGCTCATCGTGGAGGACCTTTGGGAACTCCTTCAGTATCATATCACGACATACTTCGACAATCAGACGAGCGGGATTCCCCCTGCCAGACACCGCTCCGGTCGTCCACTCAAGACACTCGTCCAGAGGCTGAAGGGCAAGGAGGGCAGGTTCCGGTCCAACCTCAGCGGGAAGCGCGTGAACTTCTCCGCGAGGACGGTCATATCGCCGGACCCGCTGCTCTCCATAAACGAGGTGGGAGTGCCGGTCGAGGCCGCAAGGGAACTGACGGTGCCGCTACACGTGCAGCAGTACAACATGGACTGGGTGCAGGAATTGGTGAAGCGGGGACCCTTGCCAGAAGGGGACGGTTACATACCCGGCGTCAACTACGTGATAAGGCAGGATGGGAGACGAATCAGAGTGACTGACAAGAATGCGGAGACCGTTGCCGAGACCGTCGACATTGGCTACATAGTGGAGCGGCAACTCCAGGAAGGCGACATAGTCCTCTTCAACAGGCAACCATCGCTCCACCGAATGAGCATGATGGCCCACGAGGTCAGGATCATGCCGTTCAAGACCTTCCGGTTCAACCTGGCAGTATGTCCACCTTACAACGCAGATTTCGACGGCGACGAGATGAATCTCCACGTTCTTCAGAGCGAGGAAGCCAGGGCCGAGGCTAAGATATTGATGAGGGTTCAGGAGCACATACTGTCACCGCGATTCGGCGGTCCGGTGATCGGGGCGATCCACGACCACATCAGCGGCGGCTTCCTGATGACGCACAGGGACTCCAAGTTCGATATGGAGCAGTCCTCTCGCATACTCTCGTTCGTCGGTGATCTCAAGCTGCCGAAGCCCACGATCGTGGAGGACGGTGTGGAGTACTGGACGGGGAAGCAGCTTTTCAGCCTGGCCATTCCCGACGACCTCAACATGGTATTCAGAGCCTCCATCTGCCAGAACTGTGATACTTGCGACAAGGAGGACTGCGAGAGCGATGCATATGTCAAGGTGGTGGACGGTGAAATCATCTCGGGAACGGTTGACGAGAAATCCATCGGAGCCTTCAACGGGAAGATACTCGACAAGATAGCGCGTGACTACGGGTCCAACCGCGCTAGGACGTTCATCGACCAAGCGACGAAGTTCGCCATCGGCGCCATCATGGTCCGTGGATTCACGACGGGGATCGACGATGAGGACATCCCGGAAAGCGAGAAGATGAAGATCGCCGAGATACTTCAGAAGGCCGTCGATGGAGTCAGTGCGCTTGTCCAGGCATACAAGGAGGGCGACCTCGAACAGATGCCCGGGCGGTCGCTTGAAGAAACGCTCGAGGTGGAGGCGATGAAGAAGCTCGGACGGGCGAGAGACGATGCCGGTAATCACGCGGGCAAGCACCTCGGTCTCGAGAACTCGGCTGTTATAATGGCTCGAAGCGGTGCCAGGGGCTCCATGCTCAACCTCAGCCAGATGGCCGGGTGCGTAGGTCAGCAGGCAGTGAGGGGAGAGAGGATATCCAGAGGCTACTGGAACAGGACCCTTCCCCACTTCCCGAAGGGCGATCTCGGTGCAGAGGCGAAGGGGTTCGTGAAGTCTTGCTACAAGAGCGGGCTGACCCCAACGGAGTACTTCTTTCACAGCATGGGAGGACGAGAGGGGCTCGTGGACACTGCCGTAAGGACATCCCGGTCCGGCTACATGCAGAGGCGGCTGATCAACGCGTTGGAGGATCTCAAGGTGAAGGAGGATAGAAGCGTCAGGAACACCGCTGACACGATAGTTCAGTTCAAGTTCGGGGAGGACGGGATTGATCCGAGCAGGAGCGTCCAAGGCCGCGCCGTCGATGTCGATGACATATTGAGGGACGTGCTCGGTCCCAAGAAGTTCGCCACTCTTCCCGATGAGAGAGCCGTCAGAAGATACGGAGGATTGGAGGAGGGCATGGAGATGACCGAGGAGGAAGCAGAAGGGAAATCCGGGGAGGATTGATCATGGCGAGAAAGGACACGGTGGAGGCCCTCAAGAAGCGGAAGATAGGCTCCAAGGCCGCGGAGACGCTCGCCGAGGCCGGATTCACCCTTTCGTCGATAAAGAAGGCGAGCGTGGAAAAGCTCTCGAAGTACATCTCCGAGGATGATGCTATCCGCGTGCTCAAGAAGCTCGGTGTCGAGGCCAAGAAGCCCGAGAGAAAGAAGAAGTCGAAGGCGAAGAAGAAGTCGAAGACGAAGAAGATCGAACTCCAGCCCGACATCAAGATCCCGAAGAAGGTCCCGCCGCAGACGAAGCTCGAGGTGGAGCTGACGAAGGTGGTTGATGACCTAGGCGGGAGCCTACCAAGGGCGGTGATCACCCAACTTGCGCACAGGATCGACAAGATAAAGCTCTCCAAGAAGGCGAAGAAGGAGATTCTCACGCGGATACAGGAGAAGTACGACTCCCATCTCGTCGACCCCAACGAGTCGGCGGGCATAGTCTCCGCGCAGTCCATCGGTGAACCGGGCACGCAGATGACCATGAGAACGTTCCACTATGCTGGCGTTGCGGAGATCAACGTCACGCTAGGTCTGCCTAGGTTGATCGAGATCGTGGACGCCCGCAGATCACCCAGCACGCCCATGATGGAGATCCATCTGAAGGCGTCCGTGAGGAATGAGCTGGACAATGCAAGGAGGGTGGCGTCAGAGATCGAGGCCACCAACCTCGAAGATGTCAGCGGAATCGAGACGGATATGGTCAATATGCAGGTGATAATCCGCCCTGACGTCGACAAGCTCAGCTCCGACGGTCTCACGATTAAGGAACTCGAGAAGGCCGCGAAGAAGATGAGGGGCACGGGTATCGTCGAGTATGAGAAGGAAGCCAAGACCGGCGAGGAGATACTCGTGGTGAAGACAGGAGAGAGCTCTTACAAGAAACTGCAGAGGTTGCGAGAGAACCTGGCCGTCCTCAGGATCAAGGGAATAAAGGGCATCACAAGGGCCATAATCCGCAAGCAGACCCGCGAGTACGTCATCTACACGGAGGGCTCCAACTTCAAAGAGGTTCTCGACATGGAAATGGTCGACCCGACAAGGACGACGACAAACCACATTCAGGAGATATACGAGGTCCTTGGTGTGGAAGCTGCAAGGAATTCGATCATAAAGGAGGCCTCGTCAACCCTCGGGGAGCAGGGTCTGACCGTCGACCTGAGACACATCATGCTCGTGTCCGACATCATGACCAATGACGGCGACGTGAAGGCGATAGGTCGCCACGGCATCTCTGGAAGGAAGTCCAGTGTCCTGGCGCGGGCGGCGTTCGAAATCACTTCCCTGCACCTCATGCGTGCGGCAATCATCGGCGAGGAGGACTACCTGGACGGTGTTGCAGAGAACATCATCGTCGGCCAACCGGTCACACTGGGTACCGGCGCAGTAACGCTGGTGTATCGACCGATTGCCCAGTCCAAGAAGGGGGCATAGCCGTGGATGTCGGCAGAGAGATTAGGAAGGCCATCGAGACAGGGGCAGTCAGATTCGGTGTGGACCAGACGAAGAAAGCGGTAAGAGACGGCAGCGCGAAGCTCGTCATCCTTTCGAAGAACTGTCCGGACGAATTCCTGTTGGATCAATCCCAGACGAGAACGCTCAGATTCGATGGAACGAACGCCGACCTCGGATCAGCCTGTGGAAAGCCGTTTTCTATCTCGGTGCTTGCCGTCATCGAACCCGGTGACTCTGATATATTGGGTGCCTAGGGTGAACTTGTGGAAGGAATCACGTTCGACGAGAACACCATAAGTTATATCGCGTTCTTCCAGCGCATAACCGGTGCCAGGGTTAAGGATTGCATCGACACGGACGACAAGGTCATCTTCATCGTTGAGCCCGGGTACCTTGGGATGGCGGTCGGAAAGAAGGGAGAGATCGCCCAGAAGCTCAGGAGGATGATGAAGAAGGACATCCTCATCGTGGAGCACTCTAACGATCCAGGGACGTTCATAGCCAACCTTTTCCATCAGTTCAAGGTCCAAGGTGTGGAAGTGGAGGACAGGCCAAGAGGCACCCACGCAACGGTCAAGGTGGACCCGTCGTTAAAGGGCAAAGCCATTGGAAGGGATGGCAGCAACCTCAGACTGGCCAGGCGGATAGTCAGGAGACATCATCCCATAGACAGCATAAGTGTCGACTAGCGACATACTTATATCCCGATTCCTCGATACTTTGTGTCAAGAAGGGATGGGAACATGTGCAAGTATATCTTTCAAGACAACAAGTGCTGTAACCCCGCGATTGACAGCGATGAATGTATCGGACTCGATAACTGCCACATCTTCTCCGGGTCCAAGGAGATTGAGATGGGAGACTGCACGTTCGAGGCGTGGTACGGTCTCTACTGCCCCAAGTACAAGAGGTTCTTCTGTCCTGGCAAGGGCAACTGCGACACCTTCGAGCAGTACATGAAGAACTTCACGGGTTTCGGAAGAGGACCCAGCTCCTGAACCTCACAAGGGCTACAGGGGCCGCTTGCACTTCCCGCAGACCAATCTCGTTTCCCGCCCGCACTCCTTGCATATGCCATGGAGGAACCTCTCCTTGACGGGCGCGTGATGACAGTCCGAGACCGCCAGAACCATGTGTCCGCAGTAGTCGCAGAGATGCTCGACGGGCCTCGTCCTCTCAACCCTTTTTTCGTAGATCTTGAGTATGACCCAGATGATGATGAGGATGAGCACGAGTATCCCAACGACAACAATCGGCGACCCCCATGCACCCAGGCCGTTAGAGAGAACGAAGTCGGTCACAAACCCTCAAACCGCTCTCTCATATTTATGGATATACCCACTCGCCTGACCGAGCACGATGGAGCGCTGTTCACTCTGGGCTGGTGTCTTACTCGAGTCGATTCGCGAGAACGCTGACGCAACAGATTTATAGCACCACGCACGTATTGAGTTGGGATACATATGGCAATGACAACTCTTCGTTTTATCTTCATCAGCGATCCCGAGAAGCCGGTTGTCACGTTGAAGGTGCCGAACGAGATGCTTTTTCAGGAAGCCCTTGTGATGGCGGCCAAGAAGCAGGACAAGGATGCAGGCGTGCTCTCGGCAACATACCCAGGTGGCACCCCTATAGCAGGCGGGACAGTGGAGGAGATCTCTGATAAGAGCACGAACATACACGTTATTGACCCGTCCATCGTTGGTTGATTTCTTGAAGAGGGAAGACGACCTATTCTATTTCTTGCAGTGTGCAACGATATCATCTCCGCGGGACGCCGACTGGTTCCAGAGAGTGAGGGAGGAGAAGTACGCTATTTCGAGATTCTCGGAATATCTCAGATTCCTCGAGGGGGGCGAATGGTTCGAACTGAGGCCGACGAGCGACGGCGCGACCAGATGGGTGGGCAGCGTGAGGGACGTGGGCCTGGAATTCGAGATGGAGCTTGTATTGAAGGACGCCTATCCCACAATGCCTCCGGCCGTTAGGGTCCCCAAGCTCATGGACTACACGGACAGGAAGCTGGATGACGGGGTCCTCGGGCTCAGGATATGCGATATGCATATGGAGCAGAACTATTGGTGGGACGAATACTGCGGCATTGCTCTTTATCTCAAGCGGGAGGTCAGCTACTGGGTCCAGAGCGTTCTTCACGATATGCGCAAAGAGGGGTGGCTGAAATAGAGAGGTATTCCCGCTTCATGCAGTTCCCCTTTGCAGATTTCTCGGAGCTTAAGGAGAAGAGGATCCTCATCGTCGGCGTCGGCGGGCTCGGTGCGGTGAGCGCTGAGATACTCGCCAGGTGCGGCGTCGGCAAGATCGTGCTGATGGATTACGACACGCTCGAGGAGGCGAATCTTAACAGGCTCATCTACGACACGTCACAAGTTGGGATGAAGAAGGTGGATGCGCTGAAGGCCCACTTGAGGAAGGCGAATCCGGAGGTAACTGGCATAGGTCATCCGTTTGACATAACGGACGGAAAGGGCTACGATCTGTTCGTCGAGGAAGTCGGCAAGAGCGACGCCGTGCTGGGATGCGTCGACACGTTCCAGGTCAGGGTCTTTATGAACTCCCAGTGCGTCAAGTCGGGGAAGCCGCTGATCGACGGCGGGGCGTCGACCGACGGGGTTAACGGAAGCGTCCATGTCGTCATCCCGGGGAAAACACCTTGCTTCAGGTGCAATAGGCCCGTCCTTGGCGAAACGCCCCCCGTGGAGATGCAGAGACCTGAAGGCACCAGGGACACCACCGGCGTATGCCACTTCACATCGCTTCCCACGACCATGGGAATAATCTCTAGTCTCCAGTGTCAGGAGGCCCTCAAGCTTCTGTTGAACTTCGGACATACGGCGCCCTACCTAATGTATCACGGGCTTGAGGGCGTCCTGGAGAGGTATGACTGGGAGAGGGACCCGGGCTGTCCAGTTTGCGGGGATATCACGGATGAAGAGTGACGTGACCATCCAGAGAGACGTCATAGCCATAGTCCTGAGCCACGCGCTCAAGGAGAGCAGGACGAGTGGAAGGGAAGTGATCGGATGGTTGCTGGGGTTCCTCTGGAACGGAGAGATATACGTTTGTGACGCCGTCCCCTGCACCCGTTACAGAAGGCAGACGAAGTTCAGTGCGGAGGCGGACCCCCTCGAGGAAGCGGAGCTCGCCAGCAAGTATCCGAGAAACGTCGGAATCGTGGGACTGTATCATTCGCAT
>JAJISE010000008.1 GCA_022848865.1 Candidatus Thermoplasmatota archaeon
TTCCCTTCGGTTGAACCTGAGGACGGCCAGTATCAGACAGACGACCAGATACCCTACCATGACAGCTACGCTTACCCAGACGTCAGGATAGAACTCGTGGATCGTCATCGTCTGGCCACTCATGGTCACCTCAAAGGAGCCATCCTGCGGATATGGGACGTTCCCGATGTAAGAGATCGTATCTCCCGCGAAGGTGATGAAGAACCACGGCTTCACGCCGACGAAGGAGAGGATTTGCCCTATCATCGGCAGGATGAGGAAAAAGAGGAAGAACGTCAGTACGGTGGAGCCCATAGTGCCCTTCATCACCGAACTTATGAGATATGCGACCCCCATCGCAGACGAGAGATAGAGAAGAGCCAGGAGGAACGAGTATGCGAACTCCACATCGATTGCTTTGTAGATTCCACCTACAAAGAGGGCGATGAGACCGTAGTAGATGCATATCACCAAGATCGAGGCAATCATGCTCGCGCTGAACTTGCCCAGAGCGATTGTCGACCTCTTGACCGGGTTGGGGAATATCACGAATCCGGTCTTATGCTGGAATTCCGACACGAGAGCATCACTTCCGAAGAAGGTCGCGCACAACAGGATGAGGATCCACGTGAAACTGAGGTATATCTGGGAGTACATCCCGAACTCGGGCGGGTAGTCGACACCGTACGCGGGAGGGACGAGAAGGATCAAGAAGAATATCAAGAACACGATAGCGAGCATCGCCCAGAGCCTCCTCCTCCTGATATACCTGAAGATCTCATACCTCACGACGGTGACGAGCTGCTCGAAGTCCGTTGGAGCCATGGTCTTCTGGTCCACGCTATGACCCTCCCTCTATCATGCTCATGTAGAGGTCTTCGAGCTCCATTCCTGAGGACTTGAACGAAATAACTCCAACCCCTTCGCCCACCAGCTTCGCCAGTATCTCCGCCCTCTCCTCGTTGCTTCCGTCGAATCGCAGAAGAACGACCTTTGGCTGGACGGCCTCGGCCTCGACAACGCCTTCGGACGCTCTCAATGTGTCAAGGTGGCTTTCCGTGAGGTCCTCGACAGTCTGCAGCTCAATCTTCTTCGGGCCCATGAGCTTGCCTATGTTCTCGACTTCGTCGAAGTAGATGAGCCTCCCCTTGTCCACCATGGCGACCCAGTCGCAGACCTCTTGTGCCTCGTACAGAAGATGAGAACTCATGAAGATCGTTCGCTTCTCCTTCTTGAGGTCCTTGATTATTTCTCGGACCTCGATCATTCCGCGCGGGTCGAGCCCGCTCGTCGGCTCGTCCAGTATCAGGACGGTGGGCTCGTGAAGTAAAGCCTGGGCGATTCCGAGCCTCTGCTTCATGCCCTTGGAGAACTTCCCTATCCTCGTCGTCGTCCACTCTTCCATGTGGACCTGTTCCAGGACGCGTTTCGAACGATCTCTGATGTACTCCTCACCCATGCCACGCAGTTTTCCGAGGTAGTCCAGCGTCTCGATCGGTGTGAGATATGGATAGAACTCCGGTGTCTCGACAACGGAACCGACGTTCATGAGTGCGGACTTCGGGCTCTCTCGGATGTCAATCCCCTCCAAGTAAGCCTCCCCGGCGGTTGATCTTATCAGGCTCGTGAGTATCTTTATCGTGGTCGTCTTCCCCGCGCCATTGGGACCTATGAAGCCCACGCACACATCTGGCCCTATCGTCAAGGTCAGCTTCTCCAAGGCGGGGAACCCGTTGTACATTTTCGTCAAGCCGACGGTCTTGATGACCTCTCGCATTGACCACACAAAAGCAGGGACAGTATTTTAAGCTTGATTGCGCGGTCCTCTCGAAAACGTTAAGTCTCGCGGAGGTCTTCCAGCAAAGGGAGATACGATGGAGGACGACATAAGATTCCATGAGTACAAGAAGTGGGACTTCTCCAATTCCTTGGTCCTGACGAGTTTCCCCACGATCGGGCTCGTCAGCACGATAGCCGGGAGTTTTCTCGTGAAGACGCTCAAGATGGAGCTCGTGGGCGCGATTATCTCCAGCAGGCTACCGCCCGTTGCGATAATACACGAGGGGAAGGTGTCCCCCGCCTTCAGGATGTACTCCACCTCGCAGAAGTGCGGGCCGGACAATGAGTGCGACCAGCTGACGGTGCTGCTCTCGGAGTTCATGCCCAGGGCCGATGCCATCGAGCCTCTCGCGGTCAAGGTCCTGAACTGGGCGGTGGAGAAGGACGTGGGCTTCTTCGTTTCGCTCGAGGGCGTGAACTCGCCCGTCCCTCTCGTCGGGGACCCGAAGGTCTTCGGCGTCGGAAGCACGGCGCGGACGCAGAAGCTGATCAAGGAGTACGGTCTGGAACCGCTCAAGGATGGCATGGTCAGCGGGTTCCCGGGCGTGCTGTTATACCTGGCGGCGATGAAGGACCAGGGTGTTCTAGCGCTCCTGTCGGAGACGAGACCCGATTTCCCGGATGCGAGGGCGGCCGCGCGGATGCTCGAAGTACTCGGGAGGATGGTACCCAACCTGGAGATCGATCCGGAGCCCCTGCTGAAGGAAGCGGAGCTCATCGAGCAGCAGATACTCGAGTCGATAGAGAACGCCAAGCCATCATCCCCGACGAGCCCCGAGATGCCGTCATCGATGTACGGATAGGCCCGTCAGAGGTCCGAAGCCAGTCCGCAAAGTTATTTATATCGTCCCAATTATGAGTGCGACCCGGAGAATCTGAATGGCAAAGAAGTCCCGAACAGCTGCACGGAAAGTCAAGGACAAATGGAAGTCCAAGACGTGGTACAACATCATTGCGCCCGAGATGTTCGACAGCCGCATCCTCGGCGAGACCCCAGCGGACTCGCCCGAGAAGCTGATCAATCGCGTGACGGAGGTGACAGTGCAGGACATCACAGGCGACTTCAGCAAGATGCATATCAAGCTCAGGTTCAAGGTCCACGACGTGAGGGGAGGCGACGCCTACACGTACTTCATCGGTCACGACATGACGAGCGACTACATCCGAAGGCTCACTCGCAGGAAGAAGTCGAGAACGGACGGGACGTTCGACGTGATGACCAAGGATGACAACCTCATCAGGATCAAGCCCATGGCGATCGCGGAAAGGAGGATACAGTCCTCGAAGCAGTCAGCCATCAGGAAGAAGATGGAGGGCATAGTGAGGTCCGAAGCCTCCGGGAAGATCCTCAGCGAGCTGGTCCGGGTGATGATCATGGGAGAGATGTCCAAGAAGATCGCCGTGGCGTGCAGGAGCATCCAGCCGTTGCAGAGGGTCGAGATTCGCAAGTCTGAACTGTTGAGGATATCCAAGCTTCCCGACATCCCCGAGAAGGCGCCGGAGGAGGAGCCTGAGGAGCCACCCGCCACCGAAGAGCCGGAGGAGGGCGAGGAGCCCGCTGAAGAGACTCCCGAGGAGCCTGAGGCCGCGGAAGAGACGCCGGAGACCGCCCCCGAGGAATCCGATGTAGCGGAAGAGGCGCCTGAAGAGACTCCGGAAGAAGCCCCGGAAGAGGCTCCAGAGGAGCCCGAGGTTCCGGAAGAGCCGGTGGAAGCCTCCGAGGAAACGGTCGAGCCCGCGGAAGATGTCGAGGAAGAGGAACCCGCCGAGTCCTAGTGTCGGGGTGGCTCAGCCTGGTGGAGCGCCAGACTCATAGGGTTCGTTCGAAGAGCGCTCCTTGGAAATCTGGAGGTCGCGGGTTCAAAGCCCGCCCCCGACACCTATTCTGAGAAAAGACAGTGCCCGCGCTCTCGCAACTGACTAGATGCGTCCTCCCGCGAACCGCACATGCGCCAGCGGATCAGTCCTCGATGACCTTGTACACGAAATCGTTGGGACGGACCCTCTCGGCGACCTTGATGCCCACCGACTGACCTGGAGTTGCCTCCTGGATTGGGTTCCTGTCGATCTCCATGGACTCCACGGTCAGAGTGAGGTCGGTCGTCGCACCCTGTATGGCTATCTCGTCCCCTACCTTCAGGGTGCCCTCCTCGATCTGGATGGCGGCGACCATGGGCTTCGCGAAGTACTTGAACACCCTCCCGACTTTCATCTTCTCCATGTAACCAACCGAGAACAACATCGGTTTGAACGATAAAAAGTCATCGTTCCGAGGGGAGGGACGTGAGGGATAGGAGGCCCGCGGAGAGCGAGAGGAGTCCGCCGAAGAAGCTTCCCGTGTCGCCGACCCAGATGAGCACGATCCCCAGCGCGATGGCGGAGATGCCCACGACGCGCGGGTGCCTGTCGAGAAAGACGAGGGATGTCATGATGAGGGCGCCCACGAGGTTCATCGCGTAGATGCCGACGTCGTAGAGCGTGTTCTTGCACCCGATTGTCTCCGCAAAGTAGGTGTCCATGCATATGTCGCGCAGCCACAACATGAGGACTCCCAGTATGACGCAGAGAACAGCGCCCACCAGCAAGATCCTCTGGACCAGGCTGAGACGCCTTCGAATGGGCATTCAAGAGACGGATTGCTTCGGGCTTCTTAATACTACTCTTGGCTTGTGTCGCTTTCATCCACATGCTTCGGCTGTACCTGTAACCGAGAACGAGGAGTCGCCCGCACCGTGAGGAGACTACGTCCCCTCCAGGGGATCTTGTGGATGGTCCAGACGAAGATCACTATCGTATGCACATGAGAGCCTCGGTAGGCAAGGCGTTGGCGGGGCAAATCTTTAAATCGGCGCGCTCATTACATGCCTGGGAAGGGGACTATCATGGTTTTGCCCACGAAGGTATTGGAGAATGCGCTCAATAGGGAGATACTTCTAGTTTTGAAAGACAGCAGAGTGCTCGAAGGGAAGCTGGTGGGTTTCGACGAGTACATGAACCTCGTGCTGGAGGATACCGAGGAGACGAAGGAGGAGCAGGTCCGAAGGCTCGGGACCGTTGTTCTCCGCGGGAACAACGTCGTCACGATAAGCCCCAAGTGAACAAAGGTTGATAAATCCCAAGACCCTTGTCCGGGCGATGCAGGCGGTCCTTCTTGTTGGCGGTCTTGGAACGAGGCTCAGGCCTCTGACGTATTCCAGACCGAAGCCTCTTCTGCCATTGCTGAACCGGCCCATGGTCTCCTACCTCTTGGACCTGCTTCCCGATTTCGTCAACGAGGTGATCGTGCCCGTGAGCTACATGTCGCGGCGGATGCGGGACTACTTCAACTCGCTCCATGACGGCAGGAACTACGTCGTCGTTCACGAGGTCGAGCCCCTCGGGACGGGAGGGGCGCTGGCCAATGTGGCCGATCACCTGACGGATGATTTTCTTGTGTTCAACGGTGACATCGTCAGCTCGATCGACATCAAGTCCCTCATCGACTTCCACAGGGAGAAAGAAGGTGTCGGGACCATCGCGCTCTGGGATGTCGAGAATCCCGAGGCCTTCGGGATCGTGCAGATGGACGAGGATGACCGGATAACGTTGTTCAAGGAGAAGCCCAGAGGGAGCGAGATAGTCTCGCACAAGGCGAACGCGGGCATCTACGTGCTCAACGAGAGCGTCCTGAACGACATTCCGGCAGAGAAGGTCGTCTCCCTCGAGCGGGAGGTCTTCCCGGAGCAGGTCAGGGAGGGGCTCTTCGGCTTCGGCTTCGAGGGTTACTGGGTCGACTGCGGGACAACGGAGAACTTCCTGTCTGCCAGCGGTATGCTGATGGACTACTTCGGCACGGACGTGTCTAAGGAGGCCCTTCTGGGGAAGAACGTGAAGGAGGAGCACCCCATCGTCATCGGTCAGGGGTCGAAAGTCTCTGGCGGACAAATCGGACCGCGAGTCTGTCTGGGCAATGACGTGGAGGTCAAAGGTGCGTCGCTGTCGGAGAGCGTGATCATGGACTCGACGACGATCGGCAAGGACGTGACGGTGACCTCGTCCATAATCGGAAAGCACTGCGTGGTCCCCGACAAGTGCGTCATCGAGAGGTCCGTGATCGCCGACGACTACGAGCTGGAGAAGGGCGAGAAGGTCATGGGCCGGAAGGTCGGTATGAGATGACCAGGCTCTTCGGGACGAACGGCGTCAGGGGTGTAGTGAACGAGATGATGACGATTGGCCTCGCGACCGACCTGAGCAGGGCCATCGGTACGTTTTTTGGCGGGGGCAATGTCGCCATCGGCTGCGACACGAGAACATCAGCGGACATGCTCAAGTCCGCGTCCGTATCCGGCCTCCTCTCGGCTGGCTGCTCCGTGATCGACCTCTCCATCGTGCCGTCCCCGACGTTGCAGCTGGAGGTGAAGAACGGCGACTATTCCGGCGGGATCATAATCACCGCCTCGCACAATCCTCCCGAGTTCAACGGAATCAAGTGCGTCGATGCCGAGGGTATGGAGATGGACAAGGCGGGCGAGGAGGCCATCGAGGACATCTACTTCTCGAAGCGATTTCTCACTGTTGGATGGGAGGACTACAGGAACCGCGAGGAGAAGGTCGACGCCGTTAACAATTACATCTCGTCCATACTGGGGAACGTGGACGTGGAGTCCGTCAAGCGGGCGAAACCTAAGGTCGTCCTCGACTGCGCGAACGGCGCCGCATACCTCTCCTCTCCTCGGCTACTCGAACGCCTGGGATGCGAGACGGTGCTGCTGAACGAGGTCCCGGACGGCACATTCCCCGGTCACGATTCGGAGCCGATCCAGGAGAACCTCGCCGAGCTGATGGAAGTCGTTGCGGACTCCGATGCGGTCCTCGGGATCGCGCACGATGGCGACGCGGACAGGTCCGTGTTCGTCGACGAGAATGGCAACTACGTCCCCGGGGACAAGAGCCTGGCGCTGATCGCGAAGAGGACAGTGGAGGAGAAATCAGGCGGGCTCGTTGTCACGCCAGTGAGCTCATCGAGCTGTGTCGAAGAGGCCGTGACGAAGTCTGGCGGGGAGATCAGGTACACGGCCGTGGGTTCTCCGATAGTCGCGAGGGTGATGAAAGCGACGGGCGCCGTCTTTGGCGGGGAGGAGAACGGCGGTCTGATCTTTCCAGAGCATCAGTACTGCAGGGACGGAGGCATGGCAGCGGCGAAGGTCATCGAGCTTATGGCTCTCTCCGGAGAGCGGCTGTCGAGCCTTCTGCAGGAAGTGCCCGTCTATCACAACTTGAAGAAGAAGATCCACTGCCCCAACGAGATCAAGTCCGAGGTCCTCGAAGGGCTCTCCAGCGAGTTCGAAGGAAAGGAGATCGACACGACCGACGGTGTGAAGGTACTCTACCCGGACGGTTGGATTCTCGTGAGGCCATCGGGGACCGAGCCGCTCTTCAGAGTGTTCGCGGAATCGAAATCACAGGGAAGAGCGAAGGAGCTCGCGGACGAAGGAGTGAGAATAATCACCGAACTGATCGAGTCTAGACTGAAAGGCTCATAAGCCAATTGAAGAAGTTGGAGTGCAGCACGAACCAGGTCAGAACTGCCCCGATGGACACCGTGAGGAGGTTGTTGGTCTTTTTCGTAAGCCAGCCCCTCGTCTCCAGCGTCGCCCCGAACACGCTATCGATCTGACAGCCGACGAAGCCGATCACGAGCGGGATGACGATCACGAGCGGATTCATGGGCATCGTGTCCGTGAGGAGTGCGAGGAACACCCAGCCCATGACCGCCGTGTAGGCTGACGCGGCCAGCGCGGAGAGATTCCCGAGCCTTGACACGCCACCGTTCGTCCCCGGTGGGACCCTCTTGAGCGTTGTGATCAGATAGGTCCTGTCGCTCAGGACACCGATCTCGCTCGCAAGAGTATCCGCTGCGGCCACCGCTATGGCCGACACGAAGATAATGCCAGTATGCTCCAGGGGAAAGGGCTCGACCGCCATGCTCTGGGCTATGAACGGCAGAAAGGCTATCGCTGCCGGTACAAGCCCGTTCGCGACGACATTCGCCCCTCCCCGCTCGCCCTTCACGCCTTCCTGGACGCCCTTCTTCTCCTTGAGCGCGAACTTGTAGCGCGTTGCCGCGAAGCTGGTCAGGAGGAATATCAGAAGGAGGATGAGCCACGCTATGTGACCAAAGACACCTATGACGAAGCCCACTCCGAAGGCCGTGGCGGCGCCCTCCTTGTTGAGCACTTCCTTGCGGTAGGCCAGGAAGCTCAGGACCCCGCAGACGATCGCGACCGTCGGAATTGCGACCTCGATTGGCCAGTCCAACACGAGCGGCAATGAATTTCTCGTGATATAAAAAGGATGCGGTCTTCCAAGCCATCGCTGCGAGGGTCAAGCACGCGGATATCGAGGAAGCGCGTTGGCGGTCCCGAACGCCGAAACGGAAACCTCCGCGTGGGGACGGTCTCAGAACCACTGGTCGAGGCTCTTCTGCTTCATCAACGATCTGCCCTCCCCCATCTTGCAGAGGGCCTTTCTCACCCGATCCTCGGAGAAGTCGAATCCGTCCCTGAGATACGCGACTGTCCCGTCCTCATCGGGCTCGGACCATTCCAAGGAGAAGTCCACAGAGACGAGCGGCTCGAGGAAGATCTCCCTGATGCGTTGCACGTTCTCAACGTCGAACCCCTCCTTCTCGCACACTGTCTCGATGTCGCCGTGCTTCTTGATCATGTGAAGGGCCTTCTTCGGGCCGATGCCTCGGACGCCCTCGTTGAAATCCGTCCCCACCAGCATCGCCATGTCCACGAGCTGCTCCCTCGTGACCTCGAGCGCCTCCAACGCCGAATCGAGAAGGACAAGCTCCGGAATGGCGGGACCGCCCCCCCGTCCCCGTCTCCGCCCGGAAACGGTGAGGTTGCGCACTAGTCTGTCTGCGCCAAAGAGGAGCGAGTCGAAGTCCTGGGAGGCCGTCGCCCAGACCTCCCCCTTCCTCGTCATGTCGCTTGCCTGGGCCTCTCCCTCGCCGGGCGCCTGGATGCATGGTATTCCGAGGAGCTCCAAGAGCTCCTTGGACTGGTCCACCATCTCCTTGTTCAATCGGGAGGACTGAGATGCCTTGATCCTGGCCTTCTCCGTGTCTCCCGCTGCGAGCGCCTTCTTCCACTCCTTCTCGGCCTCTCTCCTGATGGCGCTCCTTGCGGCGATCGTCTCCGACTTCAGCTTCGGCGGTTCTCCGTCGAAAACATACACGGGCTTGATGCCCATCTGCAGCAGGTTGGCGTTCCTGTACACGAGCCCCGAGAGATGGGACGTTGTCCTTCCTTTCGAGTCCCTCAAAGGAGTGCCGTCCGGCTGGCGTATTATCGCGAGGAACTGGTAGATCGCATTGAAAGCGTCGATGGCAACGGTCCTACCCCCGAGGTCCTCCAGTTTGATCTGCTTCGCCGGTATGATGTCCGCTATGTCGACTCCCATCGCTTCCGAATGGGTCGACCGCCTAAAAACACCTAGGGTTGATCCTTCAGCAGGGTCTCTATCCGGCCCAGCTGCTCAGTGTTCTTCGTGGCCAGGTCCCTGTGGATCTTGTGTATCTTGAGCATCTCCTTGGAAAGACTGTTCTGGGCCTTCAGGTTGTCCTTGAGGAATCCGATCTCCCTCTCCATCGCTCTCTGATTCTCGACGAGTTGGAGAACCATCTCGCTTAATTCCCTTAGTTCCAAATCCTTTTTCGAGTGCATCTCATCACCCGCCTGGAAATGGTCTTCGCAGATAAAAACCTTGTCGGTTCAGGTTATGGCGTCCACGATGTTCTCGAGGTCTCTCTCGCAGTAGACGCATCTCAACCGGACCGGGCTCTTGGAGACGACAACGAACTCCGTCTCCACGGGCTCCCTGAGATTCGTGATGCAGTTGGGGTTCCCGCATTTCAGGATCCCCTTCGCGACCTCCGGGAGCTCCACCTTGTGCTTCTGCTTCACGTTGAAGTTCTGGATGATGTTTATCGTCGCATTAGGTGCAACAAGGGCAATCTTGTCGACCTCCTTTTCCAGCAGCTCTCTGTCCTCCACCTTGACGATGTCCTTGAGCGTGCTCTTCTTGCTCGTCACGCGCATCGCCACGCTGACAGTCGAGTCGGAGCTCTCCTCCGTTATCCCGAGTATCTTGAGGACCTTGAGCGCCATTCCCGCAGGTATGTGGTCGATCACGGTGCCGTTCTTGATCGGCGTGACCCTGAGCTCCCTCATTCGACCGCCCCCAGTATGAGCGCGAGAAGGGCCATCCTCACGGGGACACCGTTGAACGCCTGCTCGAAGTACCTGGCGTGGTGCGTGCCGTCGACGGATGGGTGTATCTCGTTGACCCTCGGCAGAGGGTGCATCACGATCAAGTCCTTCTTCGCCTCCTCGAGCAGCCCGACGTCCACCTTGTACAGACCGGCCACCCTCTGGTACTCCTGCGGGTCAGGGAACCTCTCCTTCTGGATCCGCGTGACGTAGAGGACATCGACCTTTCCGATCACGTCGTTCAGGTCGTCCGTCAGCTTGGGCCGCACCCTGCCCACCTTCGCATCATCCACGACCTCCTTGGGCATCTGCAACGTCGGGGGCGCGACGAAGTATAGCTTCGCCCCGAAGAGGGAAAGCGCGTAGGAGAGCGAGTGCGCCGTCCTTCCGTACTTGAGGTCACCGACGAGGGCGACCTTCTGCCCCTCTATCTTGCCCTTCTCCGTCCATATAGTGAACAGGTCAAGCATCGTCTGGGTCGGATGCTGGCCGGCACCGTCCCCGCCGTTTATGATGGGCTTCGCGGAGAAATTCGCAGCGAGTCTTGCCGCTCCCATGTGGTGGTGTCTCAGGACGGTCACATCCGCGTAGGACTCGGCCATCTTTATCGTGTCCGCCAGCGTCTCCCCCTTCTTCAGAGAGCTCGCCTCGGGGTCCGCCATTCCGATGGCCCTGCCGCCAAGCCTGCTCATCGCGCTCTCGAAGGAGAGGCGGGTCCTAGTGCTGGGCTCGAAGAAGATCGTGGCGAGGACCTTGCCCCTCAGGGACTCGTCCCTCCTTTCGCCCTTTGCCGCCGGAACCATCTTCTTCGCGGTCTTCAGAATATGCATGATCTCCTTCACGGAAAAGTCCTTGATGGATAGTATGTCCCTCCCCTCGAACTTCATGCTCATCCTTGCTCAGAATGAATCTATGAATAATAAAGCTACCGAGGGCAAAGGTCACTTCTTCCCGAGAAGAGCGTAGGTCACCCATTCCTTCTTGTCCTTCATGCTCAACCACGCTCTTGTCAAGTCTGGGACGTGCTTGGCTCTCTCCACGGCCAAGGATGCTATCGTCTTGGCCGCTATCGCATCCACGTCCACTCCCAGAACGCTCTTGAGCAGATACTTAATCCTTTCCCTCTTGTCCATCTCAATAATAATAGGCCTCGTTCAGGTATATAAAAAAGGGGGAAGGCCCAGGTCCTTTCGGGCCCGGTCCTTGGGGAGGAGGGGGTGAGCGTAAAAAAGGGGGTGGGCAATTCCGGTTTCCCAGAACTGCCCGTGGGTTGTGGAGGAGGGGTTATCTTGATAGGACGTCGACGGCTTTCCAGTCGCCTCCGAAGTCCTTGGTGATGCCTGAGGACAGCTGGAACCTGACTCGAAGCCTGCCATTCTCGAAGAAGATGTAGGCGTTCCTGAGTTGCGAAAGATAGAGACTGATCCGCTTCCCTCTCTGCGTGAGGGCCCTTTCAACACACTTTATCAGTCCGGCTTTCTCCAGCATGTGGATTCTTCGGTACGTAGCAGCGATTGGAATCCCGTACTCCCTGCTGAGATCAATCGCGCTCTTGGGTTTCTTGAACGTCGCAACAAGGATTCTTGCTGCGTATTCGTCGGTTATCAGTCGTGATGCTTCCAAAGGATCCATCTTCTTTCCTCCTGACCTCAATATTCCAATCCCCCACGACGGTATATATAACGCAACGGGACGAGTATCATGGCTGATTCTCAATCGTAATAATCAGCCGCCTATTACGTCCGCGTTTCTCTCCAGAAGAGCTAGCTCCTTCGATTCAAAGGCCCGCGAGTCTATCGAGACGAGGAACAGGGCCTCCTTCTGCATCACGATCTCGTTCACGTACTCTATGAACTTCAGGATCCTCGGGAAGTCGTTGTTGATCATCAGATACTCGAGCCCGTCGAGGAGAATGGCTGACTTGCCACCCTTGTCCATGAAGTTGCTAATGAGGTTCGTGAGGCTCCCGAGGTTGTGGGGGTCGACATAGTCCCTGCCGAGCGTGGTGGAGAGCCATATCACCTTCATCCCATCCCGCCCGCGCTTCCTCGGTATGTGGTCCGGATGCCTCCTTGTGATGTAGAGGCCCGCGTAGCCATCATCCATCAGCTGGGTGAGGTACTCGAGCGCTCTCTCGTGCCTCCGCTCGTGGAGGAAGTACGAGTGCCCCTCCTTGAGGACCTCCTGCCCTTTGCCCAGGAATATGTTTCGGAAGAGCTCGTCCGTCGCGTTGTCTATGCTCATCATTAGCAAGGGCAGCATTCCCAATCAATCCTCGCTTCTTGGATTACCTCTCATGGGTTCTTATACATTCTGCAATCAATATCAGGAATGATACTCTGGTCATGTTCTGGATTCGAGCCGCGAGCATGCGAAAACACTAAATCAAAGGCGACTGATACGACCCTTATGATGCTCACCGCCTTGGAGAAGCCGACGGGCACCTTGAGAATCCTCGCGTACGTCCATCAGAACGAACGCGGGACTATCTCTGACTTCTACAGAAAGGTCGGGATAAACCAGGAATCCGCCTATTCCGCCCTGAGGAATCTCCTGCAGCTGGGCCTGATCTACGAGAAGGAGGAGGGCAAGTTCCCCTTCAGGAAGTTCTACTTGCTCACAAGCAAGGGGGAGCAGATCGCGGAGAAGCTGTCGTCCATAGAGGAAACGCTGACCGACACGGTATACGGCTACTATCACAGGCTCGAGGAGCTGGAGGCAGCGCCTGAGGCTCCCGAGAACCTTGCTGCCAGGCTCGAGATGATGCTCAAGATCCAGGATGTCTGCTTCGCGACCGGCGAGTGGGATTCCTGCATGGAGTACTGCGGGAAGTCGCTGGACCTCGCGCAGAGGTTAGATGACAAGGCCGCGCAGCTGAAGGTCTTCAGGGACATTGGGTGGATACACGAGAGGAGAAACGAGTGGGCCGCGGCCCGGAAGAACTTCGAGAGCGGTCTTGGGTTGGCGAGGGAGACGGGCGATATGTCCGCCATGGCCAGCATATTCTATGACCTGGGGGCCATCCACGAGAGGAATGGAGAGTACGGCCGAGCGTTGGAGTTCTTTGACAAGTCAAGGCAAGCATCACAAGACGCCAAGAATGACTGGAATCTGGCAAGAGCTCTCTACGCCTTCGGTCGCGTGGAGGCTCAGAGGGGGAACTACAAGAAGTCCATTGCGTACATGGAGAAGTCCATCGGGATGCTCGAGAAGATCGGTGACCTGAGCGAGCTGGCCAAGGTCTGCACCGGAATGGGGGCCACGTGGTTCTACCTGGACGACATGGACAAGACGATAGAGTACCACGAGAAGTGCATACGGACCGCCGAGAAGCTGGGGGATGCGACGGGGATCGGATATGGCCTTTCCAACGCGGCCGAGGCCTACGCGCTGAAGGGCGACACGAAGAAGGCTTTTGAGTACCTTGAGAGGGCGCTCCGCATCTTCGAGAAGCTCAACGAGAGGATGATGATTTCGTCCGTGTACTCCCACTACGGCCAGGCCCATCGACTCAGAGAGGAATGGAAGAAGTCGGAGGAGTACTTCAGCAAGAGCATTGCCCTACTGGAAGAGCTCAATCTACCCTACAACATGGCCGATGCCCACTACAAGTTCGGTGTTATGTACAAGGAGAAGGGTGAGCAGGACAACGCCGCGGAACACCTCTCCAAGGCGCACGAGATCTTCGAGAAGATCGGAAACAAGAGCATGATGGAGAAGGTGGCCGGTCTGAGAAACGGTCTCTAGCTAGACGAGGTCCACCGGGAGCCACGACTGAGGCCAATCCTGGAAGGCCAGTGGTATTATGACCTCCTTGTAGTGAGGCCAATCCTGGTCGCTCAGCTCGATGATGAGCTCGTCCCAACCCTGAGGCCAGTCCTGGTCGAGGACCAGAACATATCGGTCCTCCTCCTGCGACGTATCAAGGGCCAAGGGCATCAGAACCTCTTCTTCCTGCGATGCCGCTCGCAGCAGACCTCTTGCGGCCTTGGCCCCATCTGGCATCACAATGACAGGGATATGTATGGCACCCGGGTCCGACGTCGACAGGTCGATCGTGACATACTCCTCGTGAATGTCCTGGATTACCATGCCGGCGTTCCCGTTCTCGACGTTGTCAGTGGGAACGGCTGTCCAGGTCCCGCCGGACGCTGTGGGTTGTAACGCTAGAGCAATCGATAGTACAACGAGTGCAGTTGCTAGCTCTCTCTTCCTCGCCCTCATCACCCTTTTCTATGTTTGAGGCGGTATTTATAGATATCGAGGTTCGGACACGAGTTCCCCAGGGCCTCCGACACATGATCCTGCTTGTCTGCGCAGTCGAAGTGCAGTCGCGCGAGAAGATCATGAGTGGACTGGACATTAGCCTCATCCTACCGTTTTATGTCCGTGCTATTATTCCGTATACCGAAAAACGATAACCTTTTATAATGTGCACGAGATTCATGGATGTTGCGGCTTCGGAGGTTCAAGTCTTTGCGAGGAAGCCGCAAGATAGGAGAGGGGTCCGGTAGATGCCTCGTATGATGAGAACTCGGCCAACAAGCTTGCAATCCTTGAGGGAGTCGGTGACGACTCCTTCGGTCGCTCCCGCGAAAACACCCGCTTTTTTGGACGCAGAGGGTCGAAGACCCTACCAATCCAGTGGGAGTGAATCGGATTCGGGCGCCTTTACCCTCCAATCTGTGTGTTTGATCCCCGCCCTGACTGGTGATTGCATCCCCAGGATGGCCGACTGAATCTCACCCAAACCGGACCCCTCAGTGTTTTGCGTCCTTGCCGACCTGTCTAGCAAACGTTTATTTCTCGCGAGAGTTTAACCTCGCACGATGACCGCCCGCCTGGGTATTATCACGGGTTCTGAAATGGAGATATCCCGGATCCTGGAAGGGACCAGGGATGAAAGGGTCGGCACGCCCTTTGGCGATCCCTCTTCGTCTGTTCAGATAGGTCTGATCAAGGGGAAGGAGGTTGCCTTCCTGTACCGACACGGAGAAGGACACAGGCATCCTCCGCACAGGGTGAACCATCACGCGAACATACATGCCCTCTCGGACGCGGGCGTCACGAGGATCATCGGTGCATCTTCAGTCGGCAGCATGAGGCAGGACATACGGCCCATGGATTTCGTCATTCCTTCGGACTTCGTGAGCTTCTGGAACATCCCAACATTCCACGACGAGAATGTCGTTCACGTCACTCCCGTTCTCGATCCGGAACTCAGGAAGAGCCTCGTCGATTGCATCAGGGATCTGGGGTACACCGCCCATGATGGCGGCGTTTACATCCAAACAACTGGACCCAGGCTCGAGACCAAGGCCGAGATTCGCATCTTCAAGGAGTTCGGAGACCTGGTGGGCATGACGATGCCGTCCGAAGCCACTCTGGCGGTGGAGAAGGGCATCGCCTACGCGAGCATATGCTGCGTTGACAACTACTGCCATGGCATGGCGGACGAGGACCTCTCCTACGACGTGATTCTCGAGCATCAGAAGAGGAATGCCGAGAGGCTGTTCAACATCATCGCGAGGGTCATCGAGGTGCTTGCTTGAGCATTCTCATCGAGGACGTCCTTCTCGATGGATATCGCAAGAACATACGCGTGGAGGGGAACCGAATCGCCTCCTTGGATTCGGATGAGGCCGCCGACACGGTGATCCATGGAAAGGGAAAGGCCGCCATCCCCGGGTTGGTGAACACCCACACGCACGCGGCCATGAGCCTTTTTCGTGGATATGCCGACGACATGCTTCTCCAGGACTGGCTGAGCAACAAGATATGGCCTCTCGAACGGCACCTGAAACCTGAGCACATATACTGGGGAACCAAGCTCGCGTGCCTGGAGATGATCAAGTCTGGCACGACCTGCTTCAATGATATGTACTTCTTCATGCAGGAGGCCGCCAGGGCCGTCGAGGAGATGGGCATCAGGGCCGTTCTGAGCGAAGGATTCACGGATCTACTGGATCCCGACGCGGGAAAGGAGAGATTCCAGAGCTCCATCTCCCTGGTCGAGTCGATTCGGTCGATGAGGAACGATAGGATCGTCCCCGCCCTCGGGCCCCATGCGATGTATACGGTGTCTCCGGAGAGCCTTCAGATGATTTCAGAATACGCGGAGAAGGAGGACCTTCTAGTCCACTTCCACCTATCCGAGACGGAGGATGAGGTGAACGCGTGCATCGAGGAGCATGGGAAGAGGCCAGTTGAATTCCTTGAGGAGATAGGATTCCTGAACCCTCGTCTTGTTGCCGCTCACTCTATCTGGCTGAACAAGGAGGAGATCGACCTCCTCAGTAAACACGATGTCAAGGTGTCCCATAATCCCGTTTCAAACATGAAGCTCGCGGTTGGGAAGGCCATACCCTACAGGGAGATGAAGGAAGCGGGGCTTCTCGTATCTCTGGGGACCGATGGTTGCGCGTCGAACAACACGCTGGACATGTTCGAGACCGTGAAGTTCGCGGCGCTCTATCAGAAGGCGTACACGGGGGATCCGACAATCCTTCCCGCCCAAGAGGCGGTCGCCCTGGCGACGGAGAACGGTGCCAGAGCCCTTGGAATCGATGCAGGGAGAATAGCTCCCGGAAAGCTGGCGGACATCGTCCTGGTCGATCTGAGGGCGTCGCAGCTTCATCCTGGTCACAACCTCGTGTCGGATCTGGCGTACGCTGCGAACGGATCGTGCGTTGACACCGTGATATGCGACGGGAAGATACTGATGCAGAACAGAAAGGTCGAGGGGGAGAATGAGATACTCGAAAGGGCAAACGAAGCGGCCCTGGACCTGGTTGGGAATGAGTAGGAAGCGATCGCATGCTGGAGAAGCTGAAGGAATCCATGGATGAGTGCCTGGTCGTGAAGTTCGGTGACTATGAGTACTTCGTACACCCCATAACGGATGGCATTCCGCTCGGGGACCCTGAGGTCCTGGAGGAAGTGACGGAGGCCATGATTAGTGTGGCGGATCTCGACTGCGACAAGATAGTCACAGCGGAGTCGATGGGCTTTCCCCTGGCAGCGTCGCTCTCTCTGGCAACGGGCATCCCATATGTCTTCATCAGGAAGAGGGAATACGGGCTTCCCGGTGAGATTTCAGTCAAGCAGATCACTGGATACTCGGGCTCGGATATGTTCATCAACTCCATCGACGAAGGAGACAGGGTCGTCTTCGTTGACGATGTCCTGAGCACCGGCGGGACCCTAAGGGCGATAGTCCAGGCGTTGAGGACTCTCAAGGCGGTTCTGATCGACGTCGTGATAGTGTTCAACAAGAACCCGGACAAGGAGAAACTCGAGAAGGAGTTGGATATGAGAATCAAGACGCTTCTTGACGTTCGTGTGATGGACGGAAAGGTCGTGTTCACTCAGGGCTAAGAATCCCCCCTGAAAATGCCTTTCTGTGCATTTGCCAGCTCACTTCGAACTTATCAGTTCTGATAATCAGTGCGAAATCCACTTAATAGCGTGGCTCAATTCTTTTGATTAGGCTGGGTCCTAATGGTATACGAAACTGAAGTAATCGCCATGAGGGACGTCATATCCCAAATGATGAAGACCTCGCAGAACAGGCTCCTAGTGAACACTGACAGGGTCTACTTGGCGAAAACCAACCTCATCACGCTTAAGTCCCTTCTAGAGGAGAGAGGGCCCAGAGGGATTTTCTTGTCCATCAACCGGCCCTATCACTACATGGCCCACCTGCTGAGGATCCACAAGGTCGACTACGAAGAGATGCTCTTCATCGACGCCGTCTCCAAGATATCTGGGGAGAGGAAGATGGATTGGAAGCAGACCACGTTCTTGGACAGCCCATTCCAGATTCCCAAGATATTCGAGGACCTGCAGCTAATCGGGAAGACCCCGGACGGCTCTACGTCCATCATCAAGATCATCGAGGGCGACTTCGTGATGATAGACGACATTTCCGCGATCTTCCACTACAACGAGCTGGGAACCGGAAAGCGCTTCCTGAAGGAGTTCCTCGATGCTGTCGCGTCCAATCCGAAGTCCTTCACTGCGTTCGCGATTGACCGGGAGACCCAGAGGGATGTCTACGAGTTCCTGGCCGATAGCTCCGACAGATTGGTGGACATGGGCAACGCAGCCTTCATGGAGGTTCCCAGGGAGCTCCAGGAAGAGCACGCCCCCATGGCACGCCCGTCAGATGGCGAGGGAGGGATGATCCATGAATAATGCGATAATAAGGCGGTCCAGCGGAACGCCTGGCCTGGATGAGATGATATCTGGAGGTTTTCCCTTCCCCTCGGTTCTCCTCGTCGCTGGGAGTGCCGGGACGGGAAAGACGACCTTCGCTCAGAAGTTCCTCTTCGAGGGTGCCAAGAACGGAGAGCAGTGCATATTCTTCACGACGCTCAGCGAGCCCACCCAGTGGATGCTGAGATTCTCCTCCCAGTTCGAGTTCGTCGATCCAGAGTACTTCGGCAGGGAAATAATCTATATCGACATAGGGCACGACATAAGGGAGAGCGGCCCTCATGAGATCCTCGATATCCTGGACGAGAAGATCGCCGCAATAATGCCACAGAGGATAGTCATCGATCCGATCACCATCGTTTGCGACCTCATCGAGAACAACTACAGGACATTCCTGTTCGATCTGGTCACCAGGCTGAAGAACTGGGATTGCGTGACGGTCCTGACGGGCGAGGTCGCTCCCGGTCAGCTTTATCCGCCGGAGATCGCCCATGCAGTGGATGGGATCGTCCTGCTCATGTACACCCATGAAGGCGAGGAGAGACGCAAGTACATCGAGGTCCTCAAGATGAGGGGAACGAACCACGTCACCGGAAAGCAGTCAATAGACATCACAACCGAAGAGGGCATAGTCGTCCTCAAATCGAAGTTCTAGTATGCCTGGAGAGTGGGCCAGAGGGTCATTATCACACGTGATAATTGGAAAACAAGATGCTTATACTCTGCGCCTGCTGTTTCAAAGAGCCAACAGATAACGATGACCCCTCCTCCGAGGAAAGACGGAGGCCCATTTTCTTGGGACCTTTGCTTTCCTCACCCCCCTTTTTTTTTCTGTGCAACGGGTGAGGATGGGTTAAGGAGCTACTCGAGATCCTTTTTCCTCGTGTCCTTGAAAACGATGACGTTGAGGCTTATGACCTCTTTCTCTTCGTCCTCCTCCTTTGGAAAAATCACGCTCTTCCCGTTGGGAAGGATTTTGTGGAATCTTAGTTTCATCCTATCAGTTAATCGTAGAGGGCCGGCTTATTTAAACTCAGTCTCACGGTTATCGAGCGTGATTATCATCACAGAATCTCAATCGTCTCCCAGTCCTGCGTCACTGCCTGCTCGTCCAGAGTGAGAACGAACTTGAGCTGGATGCCGTTGTCCTCGATGTGAATGTGCCCCTTGTTGAGATTCGCCTCGAAGAGCCTCACGACTCTCCCTCGCCGGGTAACGACTCTCTTCCTCACCGACAAGAGCCCCGCCTTCAACAGCAGGTTTATCTTCCTGTAGCACGAGGCGATCGGGATCGAGTACTTCCCGCAAAGCTCGTACGCAGATCTCGGTGACAGAAACGTCGCAACAAGGATGTGCTTCACGTCATCATCGCGCAGCAGTTTCAGCTTCTGATGGATGTTCATCAGAGAACGTATTAGCGTGACAAATGATGGCACTTTCGACGATTTTATCAAGAGAGAGAATCAGAACGGATACTACTCCTTTGAATCGACTCCCGTCCAGTCCCCGCCGAAGTCCTTGATCACACCGGTGGTCAAGTGGAAGCGGACCCTGAGCCTCCCGCCTTCGAAGAAAACATAGGCGTTCTTGAGCCTCGAGGTATAGAGGTTCTTCCTCTTCCCCTTCTGCGTCAGAATACGCTCCACGCATTCCAAGAGCCCTATGTCCTCAAGGGCCCTGATTTTTCGATAGCAGGCAGCAATGGGTATCCCGTATTTCCTGCTTATCTCTTGGGCGCTCAACTTCCTCTTGAAGGTCGCCAAGAGGATCTTCGCAGTGTATTCATCCGTCAGTAATTGAGAGGCTTCTAGCGGTGTCATTTCATACCCTCCCTGATACCCCCTCAGTGAGAAGTACTCAGGTATGGATATAGTTCTTATAACTCTTTGTATTTAAAGACTTCCTTGGGATTATCAGCAAGGAAAACACAATTATCAGGACTGATAGCTACCTGGTCGGGATGGGGATCTTGATCCACGTGTTGTTGATGTCTTCGTCGTAGTTGAACTCGAGTCTGATTCTGAAATGCCCTTCCTGGAACATGATGCAGGCGCTCTTGAGCTGTGACTTGTAGAGCTTCATGTTCTTTCCCTTGGAGGTCGTGACGATCTTCTCGACCTCGACCAATCCAGCGTCCTCGAGATCATGCATCTTGCGGTAGCAAGCGGCTATGGGGATATCGTACTTGTCGCTGATTTCCTGAACTGACCGCGGGTAGAAGTACGTCGCAACAAGAATCCTCTCTGCGTAATCATCAGTCAGTAGTCTAGAAATTGCCTTCTCCCGCATTGCGATACTCATTCTCTACTTGATTTAAGCACATTTCTATGCAATTATCAACGATGATACCCATACGCCCGCTCTGGGGGGCTAGATTATCGGTATTAGCACCGTCTGCGGATAGCCCTTCGAGTGATCGAAGGAAAGGGCGTGGAGCTCGGTGTAGGGTTTCTCGCCGAAGAGCACAACTGAACCGTCTATGTTCTCGATCTTCAGGTGAGTATGGGCGAGATTCGCGAGCGGTGCTGTAGAAGAGGTCGTTGACGTAACGATTCCTATGAAGATGTCCTTCGCCTTTCTGATTGACGACATGTGACCTGCCATGTCCTCTATCACTTCGTGGCCGAAGACCGCCTCCAGGGTGTCGAACCCCATCAGGGACAGGATTGGACGCTCCGTCTGCGAGAGATGATACTCGATGTTGCTCCATTTCAGCTCGTTGTCGATGTCAGAACCCTCCATCGGGAGTGCTATCTTGGAACCCTCCACAGAAGTTGTGGCGGACGGTTCGAACACGCGCATGCACCTCTCGAACGCTTCCTGGCCGACAAAAGGCATGATCTCGTCCCTTACCATCTCCGAGGAGGCCTTCTTCTCGGGGACGAACGCAACTCCCCTGCCAAGCGAGATGAAGTTCGACAAGAGCGAGGTCTTGATGAGGTCAGAGTACAGCGTGTCGACATTCCCGCCTATCTCCACAGCGACTATCGTACCCTTCTTGAATCCGCCTATCAGAGCGTCGAGTTGCTCGCTTCCCGTCGAGATCCAGTTCTCCGATATGTCGGGCATGGGCTCCCAACTCGACTTCTCACGCGGAATCTCGATCTTCTCGAAGCCAAAGGTCTTGATTCTCCCCCCGTCCAGACTGTAGACACATTTGTGCTGCCTAATCTCCGTGCCGCGAAGCTTCTCAATCTTCATTATTCTCAGCCGTCTGCCTTCGTATTCCTCGCTCGTGAACGTGATGACCCCATCCCCAAGATAGTCGAGCCGCGTCTCCCCAGGGCTCTCCAGCACATACAGGACGTCGGAGGAGGAGGTCTCGACCAGGTCCTTCTGGAGCGTGTTCATCAACTTCGAGGGGTGAATCCCGTATCTCTCTGCCAGTGCGTTGATGCTGTCTATCAGTATGAGGCTCTTCTCTGGGAGGGTGTTCTCGACCACGTCATATGCCATGTCGATCTCGGGGAGGTCCGATCCAAGGTCCAGGATGAGACCAGTCTCATTTACCTCTCCCTCGCTAATCTTGTCGTAAATGCTGCTCTCGTCCTCCTCACCCATCTCTATCCGGCCCTCGAGCTTCTTGAGCTCCGTTCTGTCGACCTTGCCCTCCTCTTCCTCACGCTTCTGAGTGAGCCTCGTCGGGGCGATTCGCTTCTTGAACTCGATTCTGTCCTTGAGCCAGGGGAACTGGTTGTACAGGGAATGATCGCTCACCCTGATTGACATGTAGTACGAGTTCTCGACGCTCCCCAGCTCCTCTGTCAGCTGCAGGGCGAATGTCGTCTTGCCCGTTCCCGCAGCACCCTTGACTATCAAGGAATGTCCGCCTGGCCCTTTGAAGAAGTCTAGCAGTGCATCAGGAATACCCTTCTCTTCTTTCATGTAACACCCTGCGTCAGTAAGGGCGAATCCCTTTTAGATGTTTTTCTCTTCGTTATCACGAGTGAGAACGCCCGGCTCGTGGAGATCGCCGCCTGCGGAGGCTTTTCCTGGGCGCGCCGCCCGCCGAGAACGATCACTTCCTGATGGCCTCGAAGGCCTTCCGCGCAACGTTCACGTCGTTCTGATGGAAGAGGAGTTCCGCTGCCTCGGCCTCCGTGCACCACTTGTACCTGTCAAACCTGAACTCCGGCTCTGGCTTTCCCTTGGGAGCACGCGCGAGGAAGTAGGTGACCTTCTTCCGGTTGTTGATATCGTCCTGGGGCCAGTAGTAGGAGTACTCGATGTCGCACAGCTCCTGCTCGATTCTTATCGACCAGAGCCCCGTCTCCTCCTTCATCTCTCTCAAGGCAGCGTGTTCCAGGCTCTCACCTGTCTCAACGTGACCCTTCGGGAGACACCAGAGTCTCTCGCTCTTCTTGCGGATGAGAAGGACCCTTCCCCTCCTGTGGATGACGCCTCCGGCGGCCCGGATGGAGACATCTCTCTTCCCCCTCCTAGCGGGCCCACTAATGACCCTAGTGTCCTCGGATTCTACGAACTCCTTCGCCCTCTTCAGATCTGACGTCAGATGCTTTAGTAGTCGTCTGTTGTAGAGGACCGCCGCGGGGTGATAGGTCGAGATCAATGGCCTTCCTCTGTATTCCCCAGTTTCGAGCCGAGCCTCGGACACCTTCGCCGACCTGCCCGCCAGGACCCTGTGCGCGAACGATCCCAGCGCCACGACTGCGTAGGGATCCACCGCATCGATGTACGCTTCCAGATTGGGTCGACATTTCTCTATCTCGTCCTTTCTGGGATTCCGATTCCTCGGCGGACGGCACCTGAGTACGCTCGTGATGAAAACGCCATCCCGCTTCAGACCCGCCTTCTCGAGCGATTCGTTCAGGATCTTTCCCGCCGCTCCGACGAAGGGGCGACCTTGCTTGTCCTCCTCTCTCCCAGGGGCCTCCCCTACAAGGAAGATGCGCGCGTTCCTGTCTCCCTCACCTGGAACCGCCCTCTCGCGTGTCTTCCACAGCCTGCACTTCCTGCATCGCCTTACCTGCCTCGCGAGTGTCTCCAGACTCATCCCAGGCCTCTAGATCTCCACGCCCCTGACGACTTCCCTCTTCAGAACGATGTCGAGCACGCCGTTTCGCAGAGTCCATCTCATGTCGTTTCCAAGGACGGTCGTGGGCAGGTCCACTTCCGCGTAGTACTTCCTCTCTCCTCCCACTCGGACTGTCAGTTTGGAGCCCTTCGCCTCGACCTCCACATCCTCTTCCGAAGCTCCCGGAAGTTCCATTGTGACGAAGATATCGTCCTTTCCCTGGATTACGTCCGTGAGCGGTTGCCTCTCTTCCAAGCCCTTTCTCTCTTCGAGATACCTGGTGTTGCCGAAATCCGAGATCTCTGTCTTGCCGTCGGGACCTGTTCGCAAGGAGAACCCGTATACGAAGGACTCGTCTCTCAGCGAATCTAGCTGAGATAGCGATAGCTGGTTGAACATCCTTCGCATGAGGCGACGCATCATTGCGAATTCGTCTTCTGGCTCCTCGTCCATTCTATCTTTCTACCAGGAACGATACCTTCACATTCGCCCTGAACTCAACGATCTCGTCATCCCTTACTTTGGCGGAGAACTTGACCACATCGATGCCACTGATACCTCTCGTGGTCTTCTTCGCGTCGGTGAAGGCGTTGAGGATAGCATCCTCGAAGTTCTTGTTTGAGCAGCCAACAAGCTCGATTACTTTTGCAGTTGTCATGTAACCTCCCCGGTTCAGAATCGCGTCGTGGTATAAGATTCTTAGGACTTGAACCACGCCAGGAGTTCTTTGGCGGGCAGAGTGTTTAGAACGTCCTCTGGCTCAAGCCAGCCTCGCCTGGCCGTGCCGATTCCGTACCTCATGAAGTGCATTTGCCCCAACGTGTGCGCGTCCGTCCCGAGAACCAGCTTGACTCCCCGCTCCTTTGCCAATCTCGCGTCCCTGTCGTTCAGGTCGAGCCTGTCGATCCACGAGTTGATCTCGAGAGCCGTGTTCGTCTCCAGCGCAGCATCCATTATCCTGTCCATGTCCACTTCGTAAGGCTCCCTTTTGCCGATGAGCCGCCCAGTGGGATGTGAGATGAAATCGACGTGCTCGTTCTCCATTGCCGTCACTATCCTGTCCGTCATCCTCTCCTTCTCCATCTTGAACTGGGAGTGCACCGCACCGATCACTATGTCCAGCTCCTGGAGTATCTCGTCATCGTAGTCCAGCTCACCGCTCGCTTTGATGTTCACCTCATTGCTCGAGAAGATCTTGAACCCCTTCTCCCTCTTGTTCAGTTCCTTGATAGCGTCGACTTGCTCGAGCAGGACATCATCATCCAGTCCACCGGCGATTTTGATTCCCCTTGAGTGATCGGCGATGCTGACGTAGGAGTAGCCAAGCGTCTTGGATTCCTCCACCATCCTCTCGATGGATTCCGTCCCATCGCTCCACTCCGTGTGGATGTGGAGGTCTCCTTTGACGTCGTCGAGTCCTATCAACCCGGGCAGGCAGTCCGACTGGGCAGCTTCGATCTCCCCTCTGTCCTCCCTCAGCTCGGGTGCGACGAAGTCCATCCCCAGTGCTTCATAGATGCCCTCCTCGGTCTCTCCCGCGATCCGTTTCTCTCCCTCGAAGAGACCGTACTCGTTCAGCTTCCAGTTCTTGGTCTGGGCGATTCTCCTCAGACGGATGTTGTGGTCCTTGGACCCGGTGAAGTACTGGAGCGCGGAACCGAAGCTCTGGGCGTCAACGACCCGGAGGTCCGTCTGCAGTCTTACGGTCGTCTGAAGCTCAACATTCCTTCTCTCCACAATCACGCTTGTCTTCGTAGGCCCGCTCACGATGACCTCTTCAACGCCTGGGAGCGCAACAAAGGCCTCCATCACTCCTTCTGGTTCGTCTGAGGCCACCAGAATGTCGAGGTCACCCACCGTTTCCCGCATCCTCCGGGACGAGCCCGCCACGGATATTCTGTCGATGTGGCACTTTGTCCTCAGCTCTTCGATCAGCTCTTCAGCAAGTGGGAGACCCAATCCCAAGAGTGCTCTCTTCCCTGCTCCGGAGAACGTGCGGAGACCGTTGAGAATGTTCTCCTCGCTCTTCTTGCTGAACCCTCTTAGCTTCCTGATTCTGCCTTTCCTTGCGGCCCGCTCAAGTTCCTCGACGCTCGTCACTCCGAGCTGCTGGTACAGGACCTTGACGGTCTTCGGGCCAACGCCAGGGATGTGAAGGAGTTCCAGAAGACCTGGCGGGAATTCGGCTCTGAGCTTCTCCAGGTAAGCTATCTTCCCGGTCTTGACATACTCCTCGATCTTCTTGGCCAATGCCTTTCCGATTCCCTGGAGGTCTTGCAGCTCCCTCCTCTCAGCGATTCCAGCAACATCCTCCCTGAGCCCCTCCACAATCCTCGCCGCCCGCCTGTAGGCATTCGCCTTGAACGGCTCGTCCTTCATAACCTCGAGATCGCCAATCTGGCCTAGGATTCTCGCGAGCTCCCTGTTCTTCACATGGTCTCAAATGAAACAGGTCATAAAAACCTTCTCGCGATTCATCCGTCCACCTAGAAGAAGGGCTCTCAAACCGACCGAGCGCGGTCTATTCCTCGAAACCGAAGCCCACTTCCTGCTCGCGCCATATGAGAAGGGACCTCGGCAGGTCATCGAAATCCTTGAATCTGAGACTCAGAATCTCGTACTTCCCATCAGGAGTCATTCTTGCGGTCTTCATCTCGCTCCCTTTGCCATGAACTCTCTTGATTTGTTTTGCAGGACTTAAATGTTACGTCCGGCCTATCATGGCTGATTCTCTGGCAGACGATTGTGCGCTCAGAATCCGTCCGACTCAAATGAGCAAAAGCCCAGGCTGGGACCGGGGATACGAAGAACACCCGTTCGTTGTCGAAATTCGACTATACTCCGGATGCCACCATTATGAAGAGCATCTCGGCTGCTGCAGCACAGGAATCCGAGGCGTTCTCCAGCGCGGTGAGGAAGTCGTTCAGCACGACCACGGCCTTGGCGTCATCGACCGTCCTGAGCATATCCCTCTTGAGGTCGTAGTAGAGCCGATCCACCTGCCTCTCGAACCGGTCGACTTCCTTTCGTCCCTTGAGGACACGCGCATCGTTCACACCCAGGGCGTCCAAGCTTCGTCTGAGAGCCCTTCCGCTATCGACGTTGAGTTTGGTCACTTCCTTGAACCCCATCCACAGGATGGGTTTGATGCGGACCCTCGTGTCTATGAGGATCTCCAGGTTTCGCGATCCTGCCTTTGCCCAGTCCGCGGCCGAATCCACTCTTCTTATCAGCCGCATCAGGTCTCCTCTTGCGGAGGGGTCCATGTCCCCTTTCGAGACTTCCTCGAAGATGTCGTCCTCTATGCTGTCTGCTGCCGTTTCGTTTATGTCAAGACGCTTGATGGCCTCCAGGGCCTGGGGTCTCCTGCCGGCTATCATTGCCGCAATGGCATTGTCCAGCTCAACAAGTGCATCTTCGACCTTCTTTGCCAACTCTCGGGTTTGTTGCATCGCTCTAGATTCTCTTCTTCTGCGGAACCAGCTGAGCATTCCGCTGTCACTCAAGTTTTATCACCTCCGAAAGGCCCTCCCTCGGTGCCGGGAAGGTGAGGATGTTCGTCTCATCGAAAGAGACTGCCACCTGCTCGCCCTCCTTGAACTCCTCTCCCGCGAAGCTGTCCACGAAGACGTGGTCGTCGCTTGCGAGGAGCACTTCGTACCTCAGGTAGGACCCCATGAACCTAATGCTCTTGATTCTTCCGGGGATCGCATTTCCAAGTCTCGTTCCCCTCAACTCCTCAACTCTCAGATTCTCCGGCCTCATCGCCAGGATTATCGCGGCACCCTTCCGGAAGTCGCGATTGCTCAGCGTCAAGTACTCGTGATTCCTCAGCTCTATGATCGCCCAGTAGTCTCTGAGCTTGTTAATCGCTCCCTGGAGGAAGTTCATCTCGCCCACGAAATTCGCCGTGAAGATGCTCTTCGGGTTGTTGTAGAGGTTCTCCGGGGAGTCGATTTCCACTATCCTCCCCGCCCTCATCACCACTATTCTGTCGGAGACGGAGCTCGCTTCCTCCTGATCATGCGTGACGTGGACCGCTGTCAGGCCGAGGTCCTTGACGAGTCTTCTGAGCTCGTATCTCAGGTCGACTCTGACCCTGGCATCCAACGCTGACATCGGCTCGTCCAGAATCAACAGCTTCGCCTGCGATGCCAACGCCCTCGCAAGGCCAGCCTTCTGTTGTGTGCCCGTGCTCAGCTCTCCTGGAAAGAACTTCTTGCGGTCCAGCAGGCCGACGAGGTCCAGAACCTCCTGGGCGATCCTGTCCCTCTCCTCGACCGGGAAGTCCTTCACGATCGGTGCATATGTTGCGTTCGAGAGGACCGTCATATGGGGAAAGAGGGCGATGTTCTGGAACACGTAGCCTAGGTCCCTGTCCTCCACGGGGACCTCGTTCATTCTCTTCCCGTCTATGAGAACCTCTCCCTCCGTCGGCTCCCAGATCCCTGAGATTATTTTGACGAGCGTCGTCTTTCCGCAACCGCTGGGTCCGAGGAGGGTGACGTATTCCTTGTCCTCGATCGTGAGGTTCACGTCCTTCACGGCAACGATCTCGCCGAACCGCTTCGTAATCCCCTTGAGCTCGATCCGAGGCACTACTCCACCTCCAGTTCTTCCTTCAGACCCTTCTCGGGTATGGGAAAGATGATGCACTTCGGTGGTTCCAGGTGTGCCGTTACCTCCATGCCCTTGCTGAATCTGACGCCGATGGATGATGGCGTCTTGACATGGAGCATCTTTCCATCGTCCGTCTCAATCACTATGCTCACCAGCCTGCCGAGGAAGAGCTTCCTCACGACTTTGGCGGGAATGTGGTTCTGCCCCTCCACGACCCCGTCGAGCAGCCTGACGTTCTCCGTCTTTATTCCAACACAAGCCTCCGAGCCCCGCGGCAGGTCCGTCGGGCGGGCACGGAGGACGTGGCCCTCCCCCTCGAGCTCACTGTGGTCCTCGCTCACGGAATGCACGGTGCCCTCGAAGAAGTTGGCCTCGCCGACGAAATGGCAGATGAAAGGTCTCGCGGGATTGTCATATATCTCCTCAGGTCCACCCACTTGCTCTATCTTTCCCTTTCTCAGCACGGCTACCCTGTCCGCCATCGTCATCGCGATTTCCTGGTCATGGGTGACGTGCAGGGCGGTGATACCGAGGTCGGAGGTCAAACGCGCGAGCTCGTACCTGAGCTCGATCCTCAGGCGGGCGTCGAGGGCCCGCAGTGGCTCATCCAACAGCAGGATCTTGACGTCAGTTGCCAGCGCCCGGGCGAGCGCATTCCTCTGCTTCATCCCGCCGCTTAGCTCGTCGGGGCGGGCGGTCCTCCTGTCATAGAGCCTGACGAGGTTCAGCATCTCCCGGGCGAGCATATCGCATTTCGACTCATCCCAGTTCTTGACTGTGGGGCCGAACTTCGTGTTATCCCAGACCGTCATGTGGCGGAACAGCGCATATGTCTGAGAAAGGTAGACCATTCCCCTGTCCTCTGGCGGGAGGTTGTCCACCCGCTCGCCGTCCACGAATATCTTCCCGCTGTCAGGAGGCGTCAGACCGGCTATCATCTTCAGGAGCGTCGTCTTTCCCGCTCCCGTCGGTCCGAGGATTACGATGTACTCTCCGTCCTTGACTTCGAGACTGATGTCATCCGCAGCGACTATGCCATCGAACCTCTTGCTGAGGCCTTCGAGCCTTATCGAGGGAATTCTAGGCACCTCCTCTCGTTGTCAACCTTCTCATGACGAGGACGATTATGAACGAGACCATTATCAATAGAATGCTGGCAAGCCCCGCCTGGTAGAAGCTTCCCGATCTGATGAGTTCCACGATGTAGACCGGGGCGGTGATCGCTTTGGGGGATACCGCCAGCGTCGCACCTGTCTCTCCCAAGCTCCTGGTGAAGGTCATTATCGCACCAGCTAGGACTGAGGCCTTCATCATGGGGAACATCACCCGCTTGAAGACTTGCAGGGGTTTCGCACCGAGTGTTCTCGCGGTATCTTCGTATGTCGTGTCCAAACTCTCAAGGGCTCCGACCACATTTCTGACAACAAAGGGATAGGTGAAGGCCACATGGGCCATTACGATGAGAAAGACGTCAGCAGTGACCGGCAGGAAGGGCTGGGTCGTCCAGAAGAGTCCAAGGGAGAACCCCAATGCGGCGGTCGGAACGATGAACGGTATGTTCACCAGAACATCGAGGATGCCCGCCGCCTTCTTCTTACGTGAGCGTGCGATGAGAATCCCCATCGGGATCCCGAGAAGAAGGACTATCGTGGTCACCACGCCCGCGATCGCGAACGAGAGGCCAAGGCTGCTCCAGAACGCTCCCCAATCTGCCGTCTGAGAGGGCTCTGCAGTCGCCACGAAGCCGAAGATGAAGAACGCTGGGACTAGGACCACGAACGTGAGGAAGAAGAAGGCCCCCGCGTCCTTCAGTTTGGGGAAGGCCCCTTTACTCAGTTTCTTCTCCAGATTCGTCCAGACCTTTCTCATCGGCAGCTTGACTTTCGTGACTATTAGCTTCACGATGATGAGCAGGATGATCGAGATGACGATGAGCACAATGCTCACGAAGGCGAGGGCGGGAACGAGAGCGTCATTGAAGAGCGAGGCCGATTTCATCGTTCCGATCAGAGCCGTGGCATTGTATTCCCTGCTTTGAATCGTCGACAGTGCCGCCATGACGCCGCCCGTTTCGCTCAGCGTCTTCGCCAGGCAGAGTATGGCACCTGTCACGATGCCGGACCTGAAGAGGGGCAAAGTGACGGTCCTCGCGGCAGTAAGTCTGCTCGCACCGCAGGCCCTCGCTGCCACCTCGTAGTTGATGTCGATCTCCTCGAGTATTGCCGCAAGGGACCTGACCATGTACGGGAAGGAGAATACGATCTGTAGGAGGAGAAGCAGGACGAAGGCGGAGTTTGTGAAGCTTATCGCACCCCAGGGCTTGTCTATTCCCGGCGTTATCCCCCAGAAGAGGGCAGCCGAGAATCCCATGGCCGCCGTCGGGATCGCGAGCGGCATGTCGATCAGAGTGTTGACGTACGACTTCCCTCTGAACTCCTTCCTCACCAGGACCCAGGCGATTGGGAGACCCACCACGAGATCGATGAGGGTCGCGATTATCGCAACGACGAAGGACAGCGTCAGCGCCCCGGTGACTTGGGAGAGCACCTCCCTCGAGAACGATCTCGTGAGGACCATCGGTGCCGGCGAGGAGCCATCTGCCGGGTCGGACACATTGACGCCGATCCCTTTGAGATTGGAATCCGTCCACAGGCCAGAGTCCTCGACAACCCTGACCCTGAAGTAGTGTACATCATTGAGAGCGACGGTGACGACGGTTGAGTTATTGGTGGGGATTGATATAGTGTCCACGAGCGTGGCGCTTCCAGGAACGAATTGCGAATCATTGGACGCGTACACTTCGTAGCTGGAGAAGTCGTCGTCCTCTGAGACGGTCCAGTTCAATGTGACGATGTCACCCTGAACCCAGAGCGAGAGGAGCTCGACGGGCTCGGGCGATGAGTATTGCGCGTCCATGTTGTCCGACAGCTGGTTCGAGTCCGTCCACAGCCCGCTCGAATCGACTACCCGTATCCTGGCGTAGTACCGATCACCGGCCGGTATCCCCGAGACCATGGTGAAGGTGCTCGACCTTGCCTTCTCGAGGCTGACATCTCCTCCCTTGGTGTCTATGGTCAGAACGAGCGTTGAGCTGTTGGGAGCGAATCCGCTTGTCGTTGAGAAGTGCACCTCGTATCTGGCGAAGTCCGGATCGTTGTTCTTCTCCCAGTAGAGGTTCGTGGTCTTCTTGTTCCCGAACACCTGGGTCTGGATATCGTCCCACCCCGTGAAGGCGTAGGACATGACGTAAAGCGTGGGGAGTAGAACGATCAGGAGAAAGAAGAGAATGATGAAGGCATACCAAGCCTTGGAGACGGACCGCCCTGAAACGAAGTTCAGCGCTCTCCTCCCCAAGTTCATAGTTCCAACCTTCACAAGTTGGCCTAAGCCTTTGGGGGATATTCTCCTTCGATAGTTATAGTTTAGCCCTCTCAGGTTCGGCCCCCCGGTGGTCTGAGAAAGTCATTATATGCGGTGTCACATCACCCTCTTGCCTAGGGAGGAGGACGAAATGGTTCAGGATTTTCTTACAGTGATTGTGGGCGGGGAAGCAGGTCACGGCGTCAAGAAGAGCGGCAATGTGATATCCATACTGATGAACGAACTCGGCAGATACGTCTTCGAGATGGACGACTATCAGTCCCTGATCAGGGGAGGTCACAACTTCTCGGTTGTCTCCTCTTCTACATCTCCGGTGTACAGCCACTACATGTCAGCCGACATCATCGTCTGCTTGGACAAGAGGAGCGTCGACATTCACAAGGACAGGCTGAAGGACGGAGGCACCCTTGTCTACAACGCGGACACCGTCACATTGGATTCCGGGACTGGCCTTCCGATGAAGACGTGGATCAAGGACATCAAGGGCATTCCCCTGATGGCGGGAACGATCGGGGTCGCGGCCGTGTCCGCCCTTTGCGGCGTCGAGTTCTCCTTCCTTGAGAGGATCTTCAAGGCAAACTATCCGCGCGGTCTGGAAGCCAACGTCGAGCTGGCAAGGATGGTCTACGAGCGGATGAAGGACGACGAGGGCAAGTTCGAGCTGGCTACGGCGGAAACCCCGCCGGGCCATCTGCTGGCGGGGAACGAGGCGATTGCGCTTGGTGCCGCAGCGGCGGGTCTGGATGTCTACATCGCATATCCCATGACACCCGCTTCGACAGTCCTTCACTACCTGGCTGCTTTGAGCAAGAAGCTGGGGATAGCAGTCGTTCATCCCGAGACCGAGATCGCGGTTGTCAACATGGCCTTGGGGTCAGCGTATGCAGGGGCTAGGACGGCGGTCGGGTCGAGCGGAGGAGGCTTTGCCCTGATGCACGAGGCCTTCAGCCTGGCGGGGATGAGCGAGACACCTCTCATGGTCATCCTAGCGTCACGTCCGGGCCCGTCGACGGGTGTGCCGACCTACACTGGTCAGGGAGATCTGGACTTCGCGCTCAACGTGGGCCACGGCGAGTTCCCGAGAATCGTCCTGTCGCCATCAGGAACGAACCAGGCATTCGAGAAGGCCGCCGAGCTGCTCAATCTCGTCTGGAAGTTCCAGGTTCCCGGAATACTGCTCACCGAGAAGCATCTGGGAGAGAGCTGGATGACGACAATCATCGACCCGGAGAGCGTGAAGGTCACGAAACCGATCCTCTACGACGGGCCTCTCGAGCAATACGGGCGGTACGAGAAGACCGATTCGGGCATCTCTCCGATGCTCTACCCGCCCGCGAAGGGGACCGTTGTCAAGGCAAGCAGCTACGAGCATGACCAGAAGGGCATCACCACCGAAGAGGCAGGGAAGATCGAGGAGATGCAGGAGAAGCGGTACCGGAAGGAGAAGGCGATCGTGGAGGAGATGCGGGATCTGTTAACGATTACCACGCACGGCGAGGGAAGCACGTCCCTTGTGACGTACGGCTCAACGACACTGTCCGCCCTGGAGGCGGTGAAGAACGTGGACGACGTGAAGGTCGTCCAGGTCATCTACCTCAGGCCGTTCCCGGACTGGGCGCTCTGGGAGGCGCTCTCGGATTCCGAGGTCATCGTCGCGGAGCTCAGCGTATCCGGTCAGTTCGAGAACCTCCTCCGCTCGGAAGGCTTCGACGTTTCGGCTCATATAAGGCAGTATGACGGGCGGGCATTCGACCCGCCTGAACTCGCAGCGCGCGTGCGGGAGGCGATTCAATGAACCTGGAGACCTACGCCGAGAACACTTGGTGCAAGGGATGCGGGAACTTCGGCCTTCTGAACTCCTTCAAGGACGCAGTCAGCGAGCTCGTCGAGGAGGGAGCGCTCAGGGCGGAGAACATGGTCATCAGCTCAGGGATAGGCTGTCATGGCAAGACCGTGGACTACCTCAACCTCAACAGCTTCTATTCCCTCCACGGAAGGGCGATCTCGTGCGTTTCCGGAATGAAGATCGCCAATCCGAATCTAACCGTGGTCGCGTTCCAAGGGGACGGCGACGCGTTCGGAGAGGGGATAGCTCACGTGGTCTTCTCCGCCAAGAGGAACATAGACGCCACGCTTCTCGTCCACGACAACAGCGTCTATGGGCTGACGACGGGCCAGTTCACACCGACCAGCGAAAAGGGGTTCAAGGGGAAGAGCACTCCCAGAGGAAGCATAGAGGAGCCAATGAACCCGCTGGCGCTCGTCCTTGCCTCAGGCGGGACGTTCGTGGCGAGGGGCTTCGTCGGGAAGAGGAAGCACTTGGTCGGACTGTTCAAGAAGGCGCTCCTCCACAAGGGGTTCTCTTTTGTGAACGTGCTTCAGCCCTGCGTCACGTTCAACAACACGTATTCGCGCTACAGGGAGAGCACGTACATCCTCGAGGATGAGGGTCACGACGCGACGGACTTCCAAGCGGCCTGGGGCAAGGCTCGCGAGACCGAGAGGATCCCGATAGGTCTCCTCTATCAGGTCGAGAGGCCGACCTTCAATGACCTGCTCCTCGAAGGCCTGGTCCCGGCTGAGCCGCGAGCACCTCCGCTCTCAGCCATATCAGAAATCATCAGCGAGAGATAGGTCGAGGACCCCTCACCCGATCTCCGCCAGGACTCCCTGTATCTCCTCGTAGTCAGGTTCGACGCCCTGGTCCTCTGTAACCCATTTGTATCGCACGATTCCTTGCTTGTCCACGATGAAGATGGACCTCTTGGCAGCCGTGTACCCGTTCATTCCCGCAAAGCTCTCCAAGGAAACGCCGAAAGCCTCGGCAGCCTCCCTCTTGTAGTCGCTCAGTAGCGGGAAGTTGATCGCGTTCCTCTCCGCGAAGGCCGCGTTCGTAAAAGGATCGTTGACGCTGATCCCCGCGACTCCCGAGTCCAATTCCTCCAGTCTCGCTATGGAGTCTCTGAAGGCACACATCTCCTTCGTGCAGACGGACGTGAACGCGCCCGGGTAGAATGCAACCACCAGATTCTTGCCGAGAAACTCGTCAAGCGTCCGAGGTTTCCTTTCAGTGTCCAACAAGGAGAAGCCAGGGGCCTTGTCTCCAACATCTGGTCCGTTCATAGTCATCAGGCGAAGAAAGCAGGTCCCGTATTTGCGCCTTTTGTGGGCCGCTCCACCAATCTATAAATATCGTTACCAAGTTGGTTCTCACGAAGCCCCTGAATGCCGAGTCTGGACGTCTCAGAGAACGCCGTGGTCATTCCGGAAGGGCGGTGATGTCACGAGAATGCTGATAGTCACATCGGAGATCGACAAGGCCTCAATGAACATCCTTGAGCACCTTCTCAGAATCGGCAGGTGGCGCAAGTTCGGCGAGTTCGAAGGCAATCCCGCCAGGGAGTATGGAAACAGGCGGCTGGTCACGATCCACGATGAGTTTCTCTTTCGGGACGGCCTCGATGCAGAGATACGGGAGAGCTTGGGAATCGACTTCGATGTGATGGTGTTCGCGTCCCGCCACAAGAGCGAGAGCGGCCTCAGGTCGCTCACGGTCCATCCCCTGGGCAACTACGACAAGGCGGAGTTCGGCGGGCATCCCAGGACGCTCGTTCCAACGTCCCCGAACGTGATGACGATGGCTCTGAGGCTGCTCAAGAACAGGAGCGCGGGCCTTGACACGCCCGTTTCTTTTGAGGTGACGCATCACGGCCCGCACGTGAACACGCCTGCGTTCAACATCGAGATCGGGAGCGAAGAGAGAGCGTGGGTCGAGGAAGCGCCTGCCAAGGCGATAGCGTCGGTGATCATGTCCATGGAGGAGCAGAGGCTTCCTGTGGCCGTCGGGATTGGCGGCGGACACTACACGCCTAGGATCACGGACGTCGCGCTTGAGAAGAACGTCTCCTTCGGCCACATGGTTCCGACATACGCCCTGGACCATCTCGATAGGACCATGCTCAAGCAGGTCATCGAACTGAGTCCCGATGCCAGGTACGTCTACTTCCACAGGAAGGCAATGAGCAAGCCCAGAGCGAGAGAGTTGTCTCAACTCTGTGAACGGAGCGGTCTCAGAACGGTCAGAACCAGGGATCTAGACTGACTCTCGCGGTCTCCGATGCACGGTCTCTCGACGAACGACCTAGCAGAGCAAAAACTATAATCCCCCGAGCGCATACACGCACAGAGGGGAGACGTTTGCTCAAAGAGTGCAGATCTCATGGTTTCTTCCGCGGGGAAATCTGTCCCAACTGTGGTGACGAATCGAAATTCCTGCTCAACGACAGGGAGCTGGAGCTGCTGGGAAGAACGATGGCAGGCATCCTGAGGCACTTCCCGGAGCGCTACGGTCTGGATATGGACGAACACGGTTGGGTCGACCTCAGGGACTTCGTGACAGCCGTTCAGATCAGGCACAAGAAGTTCAGGTTCCTCAAGCCGCATCACGTGCTCGGGATCATCGATACTGATCCCAAGGGGAGATATCAGTTCCTGGAGGGAAAGATAAGGGCAACGTACGCTCACTCATGTGACGTGAGTCCAGATCTGCCGACTGATGACATCCCGGAGATACTGTTCTTCCCCACGACGGAGGAGGAGTGCAGCATCTTGCTCGAGATTGGGCTGAAACCCTCGGACAGGAAGATGGTTCACTTGAGCGGGACACTTCCCTCGGCGATGGAGGCTGGTCAGGTGAGGGTCAATGACCCTGTGATCCTCGAAGTGGATACGAAGAAGGCCTCGGATGAAGGAGTCGAGATAGGCAAGGCCGGAACGACGGTCTACACGACAAAGGATGTCCCCCCAGGCTGCCTGAGAAGACTGGCCCCGGAAGAGATCGAAGAGGGGATGGAAATGGGAGTCAGCGAGTAGGAAGTTCCCGTTGCTGATATCTCTTCCAAAGGTTTTATTGCCTACCTTCTTATTACACTTTAACTCAGTAGGCAGGTGATTGGGATGGGTACCACTGGTTTTAATCAGCTTGGGAACAAGGCTTTGCAGGAGCATTGGCTGAGGAGATTCGTTGCCATCATAATAGACAACATCATCGTATGGATACCTCTTTTCATCCTCAGCTTCTTTCCATTCTTCTGGTTCTTCGGAATCTGGACATGGGGATGGCTGGGCCAGTCCGTCTTCTTCTTCCTTTACTGCGTTGTCCTCGAGATCTCCATGGGCGCAACGATCGGGAAGAGACTCATGAGCCTGCATGTCGTCGGCATACAGGAGCAGCGGACTCCAATGATGATCCTCGTGAGGAACGTCTCCAAGATATTCGGCCTACTGCTGATCCTCGATTGGCTCGTCGGCATGCTCACGCCTGGAGATCCGAGGCAGAAGTACACCGACAGGATGATTGGCTGCACCGTTGCGAGGACGGATGAAAAGGCCTATATGGAGGAGCAGTTCAGGGTGGCTCAGTTCTACCGACCACCTCCCGCTCACGGATACCAGCCCTATCAGCAGCAACCCCAGCAGCAGCCTTACCAACAGCAACCATATCAGCAGCAACCCCAGCAGCAGCCCCAGCAGCAACCGTACCAGCAGCCACCCGCGACAGGCGGGGGCTGGGGTGAACAGCCGGAACAGACCGGACCACAGCCCAAGTACTGTCAAAGCTGCGGTGGTCCGCTGAATGTCAGGCCCGACGGCAGATTGCAGTGCCCCAGTTGCGGCGCGATGTACTAGGTGATTATCTTCTCGAGCTCATCGGTCTCGAGGGCTCTTCTGATTTCCATCGCTACCCTACGGCCAGTGCTAACTCTCGACCGCCAAAGCGTGTTTCCGTAGGGATGTCCCACCGACATATGGACGTTCGTCCCGCCGCCGATTCTTGGCGAGACGTCGTATATGAAGAAGTTCATGTCCTTGTCCACGCACGTCTGCAGCGTGAACGGGCCTATCATCCCTGGCGGCGAGTACTTCTGCGTCCCCTTCACGTAGATCTCGGCCAGCGGGAAGACCTTCCTGAGCAGCGATTCGCGCAGCGTGGCCGAGTTGTGCCCGCAGACAGTGTATTCTGGGGTTCTCTGCTCCTCAAGGAGGGACATCTGCTGCGCGGCAGGCAGGCGGACGTGCCCGTCAAGGGACGACTCGAATCTCCAGTCGATGCCGAGCAGCTCGATCGGCTCCTCGTCCTTTTCCAGCGGTGAGTAGAAGAAGTCGAAATTGAAGACAGGTCCGATGATGTACCTCTCTATCCTGGCGTTCTGCAGGTCCTCCTGCGTGATAACGTCGTTCTTGAGAAGCTCCTCCGACTTCTCCTGGTACTCCGCGTAGCTCGCGGCTGTGAAGAAGCCCCTCTCCAGTCTCTTGACCTTGTGCTTCAGCTTGACGAGTGCGAGTGAATCGATATCTTCGGGCGATTCGATCTTCTCCGGAGCGGGAAGATTGACCTTCTCCAGAAGCCAGTAGTAGTCCTCCTCAACGTCCCCTCTCTCCTCTGACCTGAGCAGATTACGGCTCCCCATCATTGGGATGGCGAAATCGTCCTCCACCGCGTCCATGCCCGCATAGGAGAAGAACGAGCGGTTCGGGATGAATATGACGTTGTTCTTGGCCAGCCATTCCATGTTCTCGGCCTTGACCGCGTCCTTGAACTTATCGAGGACGAGGGCCTCGTCCACCACGCCTCTGATCACGTTCCCGTTGGCATCCCGTTTCGACTTGAAGTAGCGGGTGTACGGTTCCTCTCTGCCCTTCTCGCAGACAGCCACGGTCGGAAAACCTTCCTCGATCGCGCCATCGTAGACGTCCAGGCCCGAGTGCGAGGCGATGCATCCGATCTTCATCTTGCTCTTGTCATAACCGCTGAGAACTTCGAAAACCTTCTCCCTTTCTATCAACTCCCCACCTCTTTGGCGGGAAGGGAGTAAGCGTATTTAGAGCTATTTGTGGACAGGAATCGTAAAGTATATTACTATATTCGAATATGCGTATATAGAGTGATATCATGGCGAACAAGATGACCCTGATAGTATTCTCCGGCACAGTCGACAAGCTCATGCCTGTCGGGATACTCGCAAGCGGTGCTGTGGCAATGGGGATGGAGGTGGAGATCTATCTGACCTTCTGGGGACTTCAGGCCTTCAGGCAGGGCGCTCCCCAGCAAGTGACGAAGATGAGCGCGGAGTACGAGGACATGGCTCCCATGATGATGCAGCTCATGAAGGAGAAGAACATGCCTTCCTGGTACGACACCCTCAAGCAGGCAAAGGAGCTCGGGACCATCAGGGTACATGCGTGCGCGGCCACCATGGACCTGATGGGAATGACGAAGGAGGACCTCGACCCGATGGTTGACGACATCGTCGGCGTGGCGGAGTACGTTGAGTTCGCGAGGGAGTCCGAGATAACGCTGTTCATGTAGCTGGAGGGTTAGGTCTGTACGAAATCGACAGGACGGTTGACGCGAGGGACACTTTCTGTCCAGGACCCTTGATGGAACTGATACGAGCGGTGAAAGAGGGAGAGGTCGGAGAGGTCATCGCGGTTTGGTCCAAGGACGCCGGCTCGCAAAGAGACATTCCTTTGTGGATCGAAAAAGCAGGTCACGAGCTTCTTGCAGTCAACGAGAAGGAAGAGTACAACGAGTTCGTGATCAAGAAGCTCAGATAGACCCGGGATACTGAGGCGGAAAAAATGCAGAACGTTGTCGTTCTTGGTGGCGGAGTCGGAGGAAGCGTCGTCGCCAATCACCTTGCCAAGAAGTCTAGGCGCGGGGACTGCAAGATCACCGTGGTAGATGAAGACGGCAAGCACGTGTACCAGCCCGGATTCCTCTATGTCACCCTCGGGAAGCAGAACCCCGCCAAGCTCATGAGGGACGAGAGAACGCTTCTCAAGAGAAGAGTGGACATGGTCACGTCGAGGGCCGAGAGGATCGACGCCGGGGAAAGAACGGTCCATCTCGCGGGCGGTAAGAAGCTCGACTACGATTACCTTGTGATCGCGACAGGCTCGACTCTGCATCCTGAGCAGGTCCCTGGCTTCGAAGGTGCCCACCATTTCTACAGCCTGGAGGGTTCGATAGGCCTCAGGAACGCCCTGATGAAGTTCAACGGCGGGGACGTCGTAATCGCCGTTGGAGGCGTTCCCTACAAGTGCCCTCCCGCCCCTGCCGAGTCCGCATGCCTCTTGGACTACTACTTCACAAAGAGGGGAATCCGGGACAAGGTTAACCTGAAGTTCCTGTCTCCTCTCGGCCGCGTCTTTCCCCTGGAGTCTTTGGATCCCTTGGTCACTGAGGTCTTCAAGCAGAAGAACGTCGAGACCACGATCTTCTTCAACATTGAATCGATAGATCCGAAGTCCAAAAAGGTGGAATCGCTCGAGGGCGAGACGGTCAGCTACGATCTCCTGATAGCCATCCCACCCCACAGCGGGGCGGATGTGGTGATTGACTCTGGATTAGGAGACAGAGGCGGATGGATTCCAACCGACAGGCACTCGCTTCTCGCGAAGGGGCACGGCGACATCTATGTGGTCGGTGATGCAACCGACATACCTATCTCAAAGGCAGGCGCGACCGCTCACTACGAGGGCCTGGTCGTCGGCGACAACATCGCCGCCAGACTGAAAGGACAATCACCGCCAGACAACTACGATGGCAAGGTCACGTGCTTCTGTGATGCGGGCTTCCACAAAGGGATAATGATGACCTTCGACTACGAGAACCCGCCAGTGCCTCCACCGCTGAATCGAAGGCATTACCTCGGAAAGATGATGATAAACAGGCTCTACTGGATGCTCATCCCGAAGGCGAGGGTCTAGATGCCGCTCAACGATGAGAGGATTTACACACTGCAGGCAAGTCTGTGCAAGGCTCTCTCGAATCCGGTGAGGCTGATGATAATCGACATTCTCAAGGAAGGGGAGACGAGCGTCAGCGACCTGCAAGAGAAACTGGGAAGGCAGCAGTCCAACCTGTCGCAGCATCTGGCAGTCCTCCGAGGGAACGGGATAGTCAAGAATCGCAGAGAAGGCACGACGATGCTGTACTCTCTGACAAGCCCGAAGATAGTCGAAGCCTGCTCTTTGGTCAGACAGATTCTGCGGGAGCAGAGCGAAGAGCTCGGGAAGCTGATGAAGGGCCCGTAGTCCATATGTGCTCGGTCACGGCATCTGCAGTGGCTCCGTACGGGGAAGTGTATATCCCCGGGCAGATTCGAACTGCCGTCTAGAGATCCAGAACCTCTTATGATTGGCCGGCTGAGGCTTTGAGCCTGGCCTTTGACCGCTACACTACGGGGCTGCGCGCACTCCGCAAAGGACACTCCCCTGGATGAGTATTCCTCGCAGATGAGTGTTCAAGGGAAGCACATAGCCGCGCGGACGATCACTTCGCTTCCTGACGCTTCCGAATCTTGGCCCAAGTGTCCCGCAATTGAACGGTCCGGTTGAGGACTAGCCTCTCTCCTGTTGTGTCCGGGTCAACGCAGAAATAGCCCAGACGCTCGAACTGGAACTGATCGAAGGGCTCGAGATTCCCCACGGCGGGTTCCACCTTGCACGAGCGGAGGACGACCAACGAATCGGGGTTGATCAACTCCTTGAAGTCTGTGCCCTTCTGGCCCAGGGGATCTGGCACGGTGAACAAACGGTCGTACAGGCGGACCTCCGCGTCGATGGCGTGCGCGGCTGATACCCAGTGGAGAGTGGACCTCACCTTCCGTCCGTCCGGGGCATCACCACCGCAGGTTTCCGGGTCCACGGTGCACCTCAGCTCCACGACCTCGCCGTTCTCCTTGACGGCCTCCTTGCACGTGACCAAGTAGGCGTTCCGGAACCGGACCTCCCTGCCCGGAGCCAGTCGGTAGAATTTCTTTGGCGGTTCCTCCATGAAGTCGTCCCGCTCGATGTAGACGACCCGAGAGAAAGGCACCTTCCTCGTGCCCGCTTCGGGCTCCTCGGGGTTCCTCATGAGCTCCATCTCCTCCGCCTTGTCGTCGGGATAGTTATCGAGTACGACCTTGAGCGGGCGAAGGACGCCCATGAACCGAGGAGCGGTCTTGTTCAGGTCCTCTCGGATGCAATGCTCCAGGAACTCGAAGTCCACCGTGCTGTGGACCTTAGCAACACCTATGCGCTTGCAGAAGCTCCTTATGGCGGCCGGGGAATAGCCACGCCTCCTCATCCCGCTTATCGTGGGGAGCCGGGGGTCGTCCCATCCCTTCGCGTACCCGTCCTCCACCAGCTCGAGCAGTTTCCGCTTGCTCATGACCGTGTAGGTGAGGTTCAGGCGGGCGAACTCGATTTGCTGCGGGTGATACGCGCCAAGCTCATCCAGGTACCAGTCGTAGAGCGGGCGGTGGTCTTCGAACTCAAGAGTGCAGATCGAGTGCGTTATACGCTCAATCGAATCCTCAAGGCCGTGCGCCCAGTCGTACGTTGCATAGATGCACCACCTGTCGCCGGTGTTGTGATGGGGCGCGTGGAGTATCCTGTACATGACAGGGTCCCTCATGTTCATGTTCCGGTGGGTCATGTCGATCCTGGCCCGGAGCACCTTCTCGCCGTTCGCGAACTCACCTGCCTTCATGCGCTCCAGCAGGTCGAGGTTCTCCTCCGCGGACCGGTCCCGATGGGGGCTCTCCCTGCCCGGTGTGGTGAGCGTCCCCCGGTACTCGCTGATCTCCTCCGCCGAGAGGTCGTCCACGTACGCCTTCCCATCCTTCACGAGCTGCACCGCGTACTCGTACATCTGGTCGAAGTAGTCCGAGGCGAAGTACAGCCGATCCCCCCAGTCGAACCCGAGCCACTTGACGTCCTCGATGATGGCCTTCACGTACTTGTCCTCCTCCTTCATCGGGTTCGTGTCATCGAAACGCAGGTTGCACAATCCCCCGTACTCCTCGGCGATGCCGAAGTTGAGACAGATGGACTTCGCGTGTCCGATGTGCAGGTCGCCGTTGGGTTCAGGCGGGAAGCGAGTATGCACTCTACCTTTGTGCTTGCCGGTTCTGTTGTCCTCGTCGATCATCTGGCGGATGAAGTCGCGAGCGGGAGGTTCACCAGAGTGCATCATTCATCACCTTTGCTGTCCCTGTCGTGGGAACTCCTTAATCGGGAGTGGTGTAGTTATATGTATTGGGATTGGAGCGGGAGATAGCCCCGACCGGATTTGAACCGGTGCCAAGAGGTCCAGAGCCTCTTATGCTGCCGCTACACCACGGGGCTAGTGCGCAGAAATAAGCCACGATTGGATATTAATTGTTTCCCTAGTGTCTCCCGGAAACGTTCTGGCGGTTCTCTACCGGGAGGAGATCTCTTCGAGCCGCCCGAGGACGAAGTCCCTGTCTAAAACGGAGAGGAACGGAGCCGCTCTGGGCCCCCTCTCCTTCCCCAGGAAGACGAGGTACAGGGACATGAAGAACCTCCTGGTCTTCACGGGAAGCTCACCGCTCTTCGTCAAGCGGGTCATCGCATTCTTCAGCTCCTCCTCGGTCCAGCGAATGTCAGAGAGCGATTCGCGGAACATCCCAAGGGCCTCTCGGTCCGTGCGCTCGAGCCTGTCCTCAATCGAGCCGATGTCCTTCAAGACGTCGATTCTCAAGTCCTCTGGGGCGTGCGTCCGTGTCCAGTTCTTCGAGAGCGTCAGCCTCCTGGCCACCTGCTCCCTCTCATCGTCGCTCAGCTCGGTTCCGAGCACACCTGTGTCCCGAAGTCTCTCGATGGCCCAATCGACCGGGTCCTCGGGAGGCGCGGTCTGGGCTAGGAGGGAGGCATGCCTGTAGGGGACTCGGAATGGCACGGACGAGGGAGCTTCATCGAGCCGCGAAAGCTCGTAGGCTCTTGCCCTCTCGTCGTCCTTGTCCTCGAAGAACAGTCCTTCCGCCTCATCGTATCGATCGTGATAGCTGTCCACCTTGGACAGGTCCAGGACGATCCTCTTTGACGTGCTGTTGAACAGGAAGACATATCTCAGGACCTCCGGCTCCCCCACCTCAAGCCATTCCTTCGGAGTGAACCCGAGGAATCCTGAGCTGCTCATGTCGCCCAAGTCCTTGCCCTGGCTCTGCATCCCCACCCACTCGTAGGGTATCCCGTACGGAGGGAGCATATCCATGACCTCACGGGCGATCTCCTTGCAGCTGTCCCTCGAACCGCCTGGCGTAGCGTGATCCTTCCCGAAGGCCTCGATGTCGACTTCCAGGAGCCTCCACAGGGCGGGCCATTCGAGCCGCCAGTTCAGCTTCCCCTCCTCCAGTCCGGACACACCGTCGTGCCCTTCCCTGCATTTGTATTGGACGTCTCCATCCTCTGTCATCCCTGTGGTCTCGGCCGTCCCGATCGTGTTGCACTCCGTGCAGAACGCATCGAAGGGTATCCAGCCCTCGGGGTACTTCCTCTCCCCTCTGTACTTGTTTATCAGCGGTCTCACGGTCTCGCTCTTCTTGACCAGTTCGAGGACGATCTCGCGCATCTCCTTCTTGCCGTAGACATCTCCGGTCCTCTCCAGTTCCACGTCCGGTGCGAACTCTTCCATGTAGTCGCCGAAATCCTCCCAATAGTGCTCGACCCAGGAGGAGTGACACCCGAAGGGATCGGGGACGTCCTTCAACCGCCAGCTGACGTAATCCGTACCCTCGTCTCCGGTGAACTGAGAGAGCTGCCCCTCCGTACCTTTCCACGGGTCCTGCGTGTAGAGCACGAGGTACTGCGTGACATCCTTGCCCGCCGCCCTCAGCTCTCTCGAAACCGAGTTCGTGAGGACCACCTCACCCCTGAGCCTACCGACGTGCTGGAGCCCGCTCACGGAGAGACCCGCAGAGCTGTGAACAACATCCTTTCCTCGAAGGAACTCTTCGATTTGAGGGAGAAGAACATCAAGCCAGTGCATGATTTCACGCAATCGTGCGGGCCCTGACCAGCGCCCTGAGCGGGACCCCATGGATATCATCATTGGCTGTCTTGTTCACGAAGACCACGGACAGGACCGTGGTCCCGCCAGCATCCTGTATGTCGTCTATGGTGCACCTTATGGTGTCGCCAGAGCTCACAACATCATCGACTATGACGACCTTCTTCCCGCTCGGGTCCGCGTAGTTCGAGCTGAAGGCTCCGCCGCCTCGTTCCCTCTCCTGACTGGGCCTGTAGACTATTAGCTCCCGCTCAAGGTCCTCCGATATGATTGTGGCATATGGGATGCCGTTGATCGCGATGCCCGCCACGGAATCGAAGTCCCCCTCGCTCTTCTCCATCTCCTCGAGTATGATGTCTGCCATTGCTGCGGACACGAAACCGAGCCTGCTGCCGTAAACCCCAACAGATCTCCATCCGATCTTGACGTCCTTGGGAGGCTCTCCTCCCTTCATCCCTCTCGTCAGAAGCCACGTCACGGTGTTGACGGAAAGGTGGAGCTCGTCCCCGATTTCTTTCTCATTGAGACCCTTTTTCTTGAACTCAAGGGCCTTCTTCACTAGGTCATCCAACCTCTTCATTACTCTCCCTCGCTATTTGAACCTCAATTTGATACTCGCTAATAAAGATACGCTCAGAGTCCCAATTCCTTTAGTTGCCTGTCGAACTCCAAGCGGAGGAACTTGACGGGAATGCTTCCCGCATAGAGGATAGTGTCGTGGAAGAACCTCTCCGAATATTCTGCGTCCATTCTCTCCTTGACTTCATCCCTCAGCTCCAGGATCAGATGTTTGCCCAGGAGATAGCACAGCTGGTAGCCTTGGCTCTGGGTGTATCTCTTCACCTCCGCCAGTGCGAAAGGCTCCTCCATTCCGACCTCGTCCATTAGGAACTTCACGGCCTCATCGAAACTCATCTTGCCCGTGCTGAGATCGATGTCCACGATGATTCTAGCGGCCCGCCAGATGAGATCGATGGACTGCATGAACCTGGCTTCTGGACTGTCCTGATAGCCGTGCTCCTTCATCATCTCCTCGCAGTAGTGGGCCCATCCTTCAACTGTCTCAGTCGCGCCAATGATCGTTCTCACGACTGAGGGATTGGCGTTTGAGCAGACGAGCTGAAGATGATGGCCCGGATACGCTTCGTGGACCGACGTGTTCCCAATCACCGCGTAGTTGTGTTCTTTGAGCATCTCGGTTCTCTCCTCGACCGGCGTAACGAGATAGACGCCCTGTTGCTCCCGTTCGAACTTCCCGGGTGGTGAATACGCCGCGTGCGGGATCAGGTGCCTCAGGAAATCTGGCGTTTCGATGATCTTGAGAGTTTCGGAGATCGGCATCGTCGCTATGTCCCCGTCCACGACGAATTCCCGCACCTGTTCGATCGACTCCCTGTAGAGTTCCATGGCCTCCTCGAAGTTCTTCGGGTGGTCTGCCTTGACGAGTTCCTTCACCTCGTCGAGGGTCGCGTCGGGTCTGATCTCCTTCGCTATCCCCTCAACCTTCCGCTTTTCCTCTTCGAGGTATCTCTTGCCGAGGGAGTATATTTCCTCGACGGGCATCTCAATGCTTGACAGTTTCATGAGCCGCTCGAGCTTCTCCGGACCGATGGCGAAGTCCTCTCTCGCGTCCGGAAGTAGGTTCTTCATCCAGGATGTGTAGTCCTGCACGGATTCTACAGTTGCGGCGATAGCTTCCTCAAGCGCGCTTAGGTTGTTCTCGTCAAGGACCTCCTCTCCTGTCGATGATACGAGGCTGAGAAACCCAGGGAATCGCTCTGCCGATTCGATCTGATTCTCTGTCCAGATCCTTACAGGATCGACTATGAAGCTCCTGACTCGCTCCAGGTAGATGGGGGCAGCCTTCAGTCTGTTCGTGATGTTCTTGAGACGGACTCCGATTGACGCGAAATCGCGCATGTAAAGGGACAATACGTGGCTTCCGACCATGCTCACACCCGAAGGCGCCGATTCCCAGAACCTTAGCTTCTCCAGCTGGAAAATGTTCAGGTCAGACCTCGCTAGTGCAATAAGCCTGTCAGTCCTGTGGACCTCGGAAAGCCCGCCTTCATCAAGTGACTGGAAGGCCTCCCTGAATTCCTTAAGCTTCGCGATGTGCTGGAGCATCGTCTCCCGCCGCCCATCAGGCATGAGACTGTCGTACTCGTGGAGACCGAGACTCGTCCCCCACGAGGGATACATCTCAAGCATACAATCGATGACCTGTTGCACGATATCCTCTAGCTCCCTATCTGCATCTGACTTCACGGGATTACCTCCTTGCTCCCGTCTGCTGACCGCCTGAAAACTCCGAAATCCTCAATCTCGATGATGTCCTTGCCGTCGAACACGGGGCCGTCCACGCAGACGTGCAGTCCCCCAAATGAACAGGAATCACATATTCCCATTCCACACCTCATGAACCTCTCCAGCGAGACTTGAACGGGGATGCCTTTCTCCAGGCAGGCGGTCACGACGGTCTTCATCATTCTCTCGGGCCCGCAGGTGAGGACCCTATCGAAGGAACCCTCCTGGAGAACCTGCATCGCGAGGTCGGACGCGAATCCCTTGTACTCCTTGCTCCCGTCATCCGTCGATATCCTCACGTCCGCGCCAAGACTTATCGCCCTGTCTACAAAGATCAGCTCTGACGCCGTCTTCGCCCCAATCACGATCGTTGATCCGATCCCGCTTCCCACCGCGACCTCAAGCGCTGGCATGAGGGACGCAGCTCCAGTTCCGCCCGACACGAAGAGGATGCTCTCGCCCTCGATTCTGTAGTCCCTGCCGAAGGGTCCTCGGATGCCGAGCTTGTCCCCCCTGCTCGCATCATGAAGGGCCGCAGTCGCCTCACCCACGTTGTGAACGGTCACGCCCTTCAGATCCCCGATGTATGAGAAGCTCATAGGGACCTCGTCCAGCCCGGGAATCCAGACCATGGCGAACTGTCCCGGTCTCGCCAAGCTCTCGTCCTGGAAGCGGACGGTCACGGTGTGGGAGCACTCGACATCCGTTCTCTCGACCCTCACGATCCTAGTTCTCGTCATGAGCTATCCCAACAACATCTCCAACCGATTCGTACCCGTACTCGTCCAAGAACTCCCCGATCTCCTCCACGACTCTCCCGAAGACCTCGATCCCTCGGTAGTACGCGGCGCTTCCTATCTGAACGGCCTTGGCACCCGCCATGAGGTATTCGAGGGCATCCTTTCCCGTGAGAATCCCGCCGACGCCTATGATAGGGACATCGACGCTCTCATAGAGCTCGTAGACGCATCTCACGCCAATGGGCTTTATGGCGGGCCCGCTAAGACCTCCGATTCTGTTCGACAGGACCGGTCTGCCAGTTTCTGGACAGATGGCCATCGCCTTCACAGTGTTGATCGCGACTATGCCATCCCCGCGCGAGTTCGCCACCGCCAGGGCGGCATCCACGATGTCCGTGACGTTCGGAGTGATTTTGGCGAAGACCGGTATATGGACGGACTTCTTCACCGCGGAGACCACGGATCCCACGATCTCAGGATCCTTTCCCAGCTCTGCCCCTACATTGCGGGCATGTGGACAGCTGAGGTTGAGCTCTATCGCCGACGCTCCCGCCTCCTCCATGAGACTGGCGATCTCGCTCATCTCCCCCTCGCTCTTTCCGAAAACGCTCCCGATCACGGGCACTTCCGCCTGTGCCGCCACCTTGAGCTCGTCCACATAGGCCGCGATGCCAGGGTTTGCAAGCCCCACGGCGTTGATAATCCCCGCCTCCAGTTCCACCACGGTCGGATTGGGATACCCCTCCCTTGGCTCTGCGCCTATCGATTTGGTGACGACGGCACCGGCTCCCGCCTCGGCGACCCGGACGAGTGAGCTCCCCGTTTCCCCAAGAATGCCAGAAGCGAGCATGACCGGATTCCTCAGTCTCAGGCCCGCGATTTCCACGCTCAGGTCGGCCATTGCACGGGCATAACTCCTATCAGCGTTAAAAGGCTTTTCCGAGTGCGCTCAGCCCAACTCTCTGGCCCACGAATGGTATGACCGTGTGGTGAATGGTACATAATCGGGTGATTTTCCGGCAACGCTTATATATCCAGTAGGTCAATTGCAGCTAAAGGCCCCAGTGGACCGTCTAGAGTCTAACTTGCAGGATTGCGGTTTTTCTTTGGAAGGGGGGAAGGGGTACGAAACGACGCAGAGGAGTGGGTTAGTTTGACGAAATGGACTGCTATTCTACAGCAGACAAGGAGAGCCAGGTCTATATCGATTGTTGTTGTCCTTATTCTTGGCACTCTGGTAATGGCTGCACAGCAACAAGAGGAAGGGCAAGGGGAATCACCACCGAATTGGAACGTAGCCGATTGGGTGAACTACACCTTTGATGGAGAGAGGATCCGTGATTGGGAGGACAAACCCTACGAGACAGATCCCACACATGGTCCCGCTGATGTCAACCCAGACGCGGTGGATATCGCATCTGGTGTCGACGCCACGGGCGGTGGTCCCGAGAACAATCCAGGTGAGTACACGTCTGTCCAGTACTACTACTATGATGAGTATGGTGACAGCGACGGCTTCACAAACATCGACGACGACTGGATGTTTCTCAGGATGCGGGTCGCGGGTGATCCCACGCACGGTGGGAAATACGCCTACAAGGCCTACCATTGGGACATCCTCTTCGAGTTCGACTATGACGAGTGGAAGGAGCTTGTCGTCGACCTCAACGGGGGCAACGGACACTATAAGTTCGGCACAGTAGGAACCTATTACAACAATTCGGACACGCATAGATACGATCCGGATAACGACTGGATCTGGAGAGAGGAGGCCAGTGGGAACTCGAATCATTACACACGGGTCACGGACATCGATTATGGCACCGGAGATCCTGATGATAATCAATGGTGGATTGAGTACATGATACCCGTCACAGCCTTCGAGTCCGGCGATGGAGACCCGCTCATGGGGAAAGATACGTACTTCCTCCTGTTCTTCAGCACCTCTGCGTCGCTGACGAATCCTCTGCAGAAGGACTGGATGGGAGAGTTCGTGTTCGGGGAGCCGGCAAACCTTACGGTTGCGAAGGTCGCTCAGGAGGAGATAGTCTCCCCGGGTGACACTATTCACTATACTATGTATTACAACAACACGGGAGACTTCCTATCGAAGTACGTCTGGGTGAACGACACCATTCCCGCGGGAACGACGTACGAGAGCGCCTACCCTGCTCCGGACTCAATCGATGGGAGCGTCATCAGGTGGTACTTCGAGGACGTTCTTCCCGGAAACCACACCATCCTTCTGAACGTGACGGTCGGTCCTGACATAGGTGACGGCACGATCCTCACGAACTATGTCTATCTCAACTTCACGGACTCGACCGGCGGATACGTGGGCGAGGTCTGGGACAGCGTGGATGTCCTCGTAACGGGACCCACAATGGAGTTCTCAAAGGCCGCCAACGTTGAGTATGCGGATCCTGGTGACACAATAACCTACACGCTCACATATTCGAACGTCGGGGCGGGGACGGCCACGGATGTCACGATCGTCGACATGATCCCGTCAGAGACCACATTCGTGGACTCAACTCCGATGTACGATGAAGTGGACGGAGACACATACACGTGGTATATCGGGACCGGGTCAGGGTACACGACTGGATATGTCTACATCGATGTCACAGTGGACGCCTACACCGAGAACGGAACGCTCCTCGTCAACTATGCTACCATGGACTTCGATGACGTGAACGGCAATCCGCAGGACCAGCTGGATGACTATGCCAACGTAACCGTGACCGCTCCACTTATGACTGTATCGAAGGTCGCCGATGTGGAATATGCTGACCCAGGCGACACGATCGTCTACACGATAACGTATGAGAACACACTGACTGGTACTGCTACGGATGTCGTCGTCGAGGACGTCATACCGAGCTACACCACGCTTGTTGAGACCAATCCGATGTACGACGACTTCGATGGTTCAACGATTACCTGGCTACTCGGAGAAGTCCCTGGAGGCTCAGGCGGAACGATCACTGTAACGGTGACTGTCGACGCCTTCACGCCAGATGAGACAGTTCTTACCAACCTTGTGATGCTCAACTACGATGACGCGAATGGTAACCCCTATCCGATGGAGAGCGACACGGCAACGGTTGTCGTGACCGCACCGATTATGTCGTTCTCGAAGGAAACCGATGCCGATTACGCGGATCCGGGGGACACAATCACGTATTGGCTCAACTACTCGAACGATGGAACGGGACTTGCGACGGATGTCACGGTCGTGGATGTTATACCATCAGACACGACGTTCATCTCGTCCGATCCTTCATACACATCGCATGATGGTGACACGTACACATGGTTAGTGGGAGATGTCTCCTCTGGAGGTTCAGGCACGATAACCGTTCAGGTTCAGGTGGACGCTGGAACAGCAGATGGCACTGAGCTCACTAACTACGCAACCCTGGACTATGATGACGCGAACGGGAACCCGCAGCCTCAGCTGGACGATAGCACGACTACCTTCGTCACTGCCCCAGTCATGACCGTGACAAAGACGGCCAATGTCGACTTCGCTGACCCGGGAGACCAGATAGTCTATTCGATCTTCTACGAGAACACGGGGACTGGATGGGCGACAAATGTGGTGATACAGGACACCATTCCCGAGCATGTGACATTCATCAGTTCCAACCCAGCGTACACGAGTGTCGATGGCAGGACCTACACCTGGGAGATAGGCGATGTTGGTCCGAGTTCCAGTGGCACCGTCACCATCACCGTCGAGGTCGATGCGGGAACATCTGATGAGATCGTACTCACGAACTACGTGCTCCTCCAGTACCAGGACAACAATGGCAACGATATGCCCGATGAGGAGGACAGTGCAACGGTCACCGTGACCGCCCCAGTGATGACGTTCAGCAAGACTGTCGACATCGGCTACGCGGACCCAGGCGACGAGATTACGTATACTCTGAGCTATGAGAATGTTGGGACTGGCGTGGCAACGGATGTCGTCGTCACGGATACGATCCCAGAGCACACTACCTATGTGAGCTCCAGTCCGACCTACGACCAGGTGAGTGATCGCACGTATACTTGGAACGTCGGGACCGTTCAGCCCGGTGCAGGAGGTTCGATAACCCTTGTCGTCGAGGTCGATGCGGGAACTGCTGACGAGACAGTGCTCACAAACACCGGCACACTGGACTACGACGATGCAAATGGGAACCCCCTGCCTCAACTAACCGATACCGCCGAAACCACGGTCACCTCGCCGATAATGTCACTCTCCAAGGAGGCTGACGTGGAGTACGCCGACCCAGGGGACAGCATTGTCTACACGATATCCTACTACAACCATGGCACTGGTGTCGCCACCGATGTGACAATCGTGGATACGATTCCATCCGATACCACCTTCCAGAGCGCATCGCCCTCACCGGATAACGAGAACGGCGATGTTCTGACTTGGTATGTGGGAATCGTGGATGCCGACTCAGGCGGAACGATAACAGTGACAGTGACCGTTGATGCGTTCACACCCGATGAGACAGTTCTCAACAACACCGTCACGCTCGACTATGACGACGCAAACGGGAATCCTTACGACCAGCTCTCAGACTATGCGGTAACGTTCACAACGGCCCCGATCATGACCGTGACGAAGGTGGCCGACGTGGAATACGCGGATCCCGGCGATACCATCATGTACACCATCACGTACACGAACTCCGGGACCGGATCTGCCACCAACGTCGTCATCGAGGATACGATACCGCCAGAGACCACATTCCAGAATTCCAATCCCACCTACACATCCGTGAGCGGAGACACGTACACGTGGGATATCGGAACAGTAGGTCCAGGCGTTACTGGACACATCTACATCAACGTGACAGTGGACGCAGGAACTCCAGATCAGACCGTGATGACCAACTTCGTCGTTCTGAACTATGAGGACAACAACAGCAATGAGCAACCGGAAGAGGACGACAGTGTGGACGTGACAGTCACTGCACCCGTCATGACCATCGACAAGGTTGCGGATGTGACCACGGCCGATCCCGGTGATTACATAGAGTACACAATTACGTATGAGAACACAGGGACAGGCGATGCCACCGACGTGACGATAGTGGACACGATTCCGGCGGAGACCACCTTCATCGATTCGGATCCCGACTACACGTCTCAGAGCGGGGACACCTACACATGGGAGGTCGGCGATGTCGGAGCTGGTGATAGCGGGACCATTTCGGTCACCGTTCAGGTTGATGTCGGAACAGCTGACGGCACGGTCTTGACCAACACGGTCGTCATGAACTATGACGATGCCAATGGGAACCCGATTCCGGAGGAGTCTGACAGCGTAGATGTCACAGTCACGGCTCCGATAATGACGATCAGCAAGTCCGCGGATGTCAGTACCGCCGACCCAGGCGATTCCATTACATACACGATAGAGTACGAGAACACTGGAAGCGGACAGGCCACAGGTGTTGTGGTCAAGGACACGATACCTGCTGATACGACATTCAGCAGTTCAAGTCCAACCTACGACGAGGTGAGTGGAGACACGTACACCTGGAACATCGGCATTGTTGACGCATACAGCAGCGGAACGATAACCGTTGTTGTAACTGTCGATGTCGGAACTGCTGACGGCACCGTCCTCACGAACAGCGTGACGCTGGATTACGACGATGCCAATGGGAACCCGTACCCGCAGGAAAGCGACTCCGTGGATGTTACTGTAACGGCTCCGATAGTGTCGTTCAGCAAGTCCGTTGACAAGAGCCAGGCGAATCCTGGTGACACGCTCGTCTACACGCTTTCGTATGAGAACACCGGAACTGGCTGGACAACCGGCATTGTCGTGAATGACACGATACCCGAGGATACAACCTTTGTCAGCTCTGACCCAAGCTACGATTACAACGACGGTGATCTCTACTCGTGGGATGTTGGAAGCCTTGGCCCCGGAGCAAGCGGAACGATAACGATTACCGTGACCGTGGATGCCTACACTCCTGACGGGACAACCCTTCTCAACACAGCGACACTCGACTATGCGGATGCAAACGGTAACTACTATCCTCAGCTGAGTGACGATGCAGAAACAACAGTCACCGGGCCCGTGATGACAATCGAGAAGTCCGCCGATGTCACAAGTGCTGACCCAGACGATACGATTGTCTACACAATCACCTATGAGAACATTGGAAGCGGCGATGCTACCGATGTGGTTGTGCAGGATACGATTCCTGCAGACACTACGTTCGTTAGCGCGAGCCCCTCTCCTGATCAGCAGATCGGGGATGTCTTCACATGGAACATTGGGACCGTAGCAGGGGAGTCAAGTGGAACGATAACACTGACAGTGACCGTTGACGTGGGCACTCCCGATGGCACGCTTCTTCACAATGTTGTGACGCTGAACTATGATGATACAAATGGCAATCCTCAGGATGAGGAGACTGACTATGCCGATGTGACATGCACTGCTCCAGTGATGACATTCAGCAAGACCGCGGATGTCACCTCAGCCGATCCCAGCGACACCATCGTGTACACTCTCGAATACGAGAACGCGGGAAGCGGTATCGCCACGGATGTTGTCGTCACGGACACGATCCCAGCAGACACAACGTTCGTCAGCTCCGACCCGTCCTATGACAGCGTCTCCGGTGACACCTACACGTGGAACATCGGGACCTTGGGAGCCTACACCAGCGGAACCATCACGGTAACGGTCACAGTAGATGTCGGCGTTGCTGATGGAACACTCCTGCATAACACCGCCACTTTCGACTATGATGACGCCAACGGTAACCCATATGATCAGCTCACTGATCACGCGGACGTCACTGTCACAGCTCCTGTCATGACATTCAGCAAGACCGCGGATGTCACCTCAGCCGATCCCAGCGACACCATCGTGTACACTCTGACGTACATCAACAGTGGAAGCGGTGTGGCGACAGACGCCGTCGTGACAGATACAATACCCGCCGATACAACGTTCGTGAGTTCCAATCCAGCCTACGACGACGTGAGCGGAGACACCTACACGTGGAACATCGGAATCGTGGGAGCCTATTCGAGCGGAACGGTAACGATAACCGTAACCGTGGACGCTGGAACGGACGATGGAACGCTGCTCCATAACGAAGCCACACTCGACTACGATGACGCGAACGGTAACCCGTATCCTCAGCTCTCGGATTATGCGGATGTTACGGTCACAGCACCCATCCTGAATGTCACGAAGACAGCGGATGTATCCACGGCCGATCCCGGCGATGAGATAACCTACACGATTGTGTTCGAGAATACTGGCACGGGCAACGCAACGAACGTCTGGATAAATGACACGATTCCTTCGGATACGACTCTTGTGAGCACAACACCGTCCTACGATTCCAGTGATGGTGACACGTACATGTGGCACTACGATCTCGTCGAGAGCGGAACTTCAATAACGATTACCATTGTGGTTGAGGTCGATGTCGGAACA